>NZ_CP046266.1:100000-292500 GCF_009720625.1 Metabacillus sediminilitoris | reverse complement strand
AATCGTAAAGAATGCTGGAACTGCAATCTCAAGACGATTCCAATCAATACTCTTTAATGATGAAACCATTAAAATACCAACTACAATTAAGGCTGGTGCTGTTACAGATGGTGTGATAACACCTAATAAAGGTGATAAGAAAAGTGCTAATAAAAATAGAATCGCTGTAACGACAGCTGCAAAACCAGATCGAGCACCAGCAGCAACACCTGAAGATGACTCCACATAAGCAGTAGTTGTTGATGTACCCAAAATTGAACCAATTGTCGTCGCTGTAGCATCAGCAAACAACGCTCTTCCTGCACGCGGTAATTTATTATCCTTCATTAAACCAGCTTGATTTGCAACCGCCACAAGAGTACCTGCAGTATCAAAGAAATCAACAAATAAAAATGTTAAAATGACAACAAGCATTTGAAGAGTAAAGATTTGATCGAAATTTATGAAAGCTTGTCCAAATGTCGGTTCTATACTTGGGACAGCACCTACAATTTGTTTTGGAATATCAATTAAACCAAAGATCATTCCTACTATTGCAGTAAGAAGCATTCCATAGAAGATCGCTGCTTTTACTCCACGTATCATTAAGATGACCGTAATGATGACACCAAAAATCGCTAATAATGTAGCACCGTTGCTGAAGTCCCCTAAACCAACTAAAGTTGCATCATTGTTTACAATAATTCCAGCATTTTGAAAACCAATAAAAGTAATGAACAATCCAATACCTGCGCCCACAGCGTGTTTAAGTTCTGCTGGTATTGCATTAATAATGGTTTCTCGAAGACCAGTAAGAGTCAATAATATAAAGATAATTCCAGAAACGAGTACACCTGAAAGAGCTGTCTGCCAAGGTATTCCGTATGTAAGTACAACAGTAAAAGCGAAAAATGCATTTAATCCCATTCCTGGTGCTAATGATATCGGATACTTTCCAATAACCCCCATTATTAATGAGCCAATTGCTGCAGCGATGGCTGTTGCAACGAAGACAGCACCTTGATCCATTCTCATTGCATCTGGCAGATCAGGTACAGCCTGTAAGGAAAGTGTAATAGGATTAACGAATAATATATAGGCCATTGAAAGGAATGTTGTTAATCCCCCTATAATTTCACGTCGGTAGTTTGTCCCCAATTCATCAAATTGAAAGTACTTTTTCATAATGTTGAAACCCTCCTTTATTTGGTAGCATGCGCTATTACGAAATAAATAGACGAGTCTAAGGTGAGTTATTTAATAAAAATGAAAAAACGCTCCATGATTCGGAGCGCTTGACATTTAAAATATTAACAAAAAGGACTTTTCACCTATTTATCAACACTTCGTAGTCAAGCTCTTTACGGCAGCTTGGTAGAAACTTTCGGGCCATATCCCCAATATTATACGACGTATTTCGACTTATTTAATTCAACTTTATTCTATCAGCCCATTTTCTCAGCGTCAATAAAAAACGAACATTACTTGGTATAATGTTCGTTTCGTTCGTGTTTTATTCCCACTCAATTGTTGCAGGTGGTTTACTTGTAATATCATAAACAACTCTGTTAATATGTTTAACTTCATTCACAATACGGGTTGAAATTACTTCTAATACTTCCCAAGGGATTCTTGCCCAATCAGATGTCATTCCATCAATTGATGTTACCGCACGGATACCGATTGTATAATCATATGTTCTTGCATCTCCCATAACTCCAACACTGCGAATGTCAGGTAAAACTGTGAAGTATTGCCATATATCCCGTTCAAGTCCAGCTTTTCTGATTTCCTCACGTAAGATATAGTCTGATTCACGAACAATTTCAAGTTTTTCCTCTGTAATTTCACCTAGAACTCGAATTCCAAGACCTGGTCCTGGGAATGGTTGTCTCCATACAATTTCATCAGGAATGCCAAGTTCTGTTCCTAAAGCACGAACCTCGTCCTTAAATAATGTGTTTAATGGCTCAATCAATTCAAATTCCATATCTTCTGGAAGTCCGCCAACATTATGGTGAGATTTAATTGTTTGAGCTGTAGCCGTACCACTCTCAATAATATCAGTGTAAAGTGTACCTTGTGCTAAATAGTCAATTCCTTCTAATTTAGCTGATTCATCGTCAAACACGTAAATAAATTCATTACCAATGATTTTACGTTTTTGTTCAGGGTCTGATACACCTTTTAATTTATTCATGAAACGATCTTTCGCATCAACTTTAATTACATTCATATTGAAGCCTTCTCTGAATGTCTTCATTACACCTTCAGCTTCATCTTTACGTAATAGTCCATGGTCAACAAAAATACATGTTAATTGGTCGCCGATTGCTTTATGGATTAAAACCGCAACAACTGAAGAATCGACTCCACCACTTAACGCACAGAGAACTTGTTTATTTCCTACTTTTTCTTGAATTTTAGCAGTTTCAATCTCAATGAAGTTCTCCATTGACCAGTTTCCTGCACACTCACAGATTTTAAATACAAAGTTTTTTAATAAATGGTTACCATATTCTGAGTGACGTACCTCTGGATGGAATTGAACGCCGTAAAATTTACGTTCTTCATTACTCATCGCTGCATACGGACAAGAGATACTAGTTGCATCAACCTGGAACCCTTGTGGGATTTCTTTCACAAGATCTCCATGGCTCATCCATACAACTTGTTGCTCTGGTAATTCCGCAAAAAGTGAAGACTTTTCTTGAATATCAATTGTTGCTTTTCCATATTCACGATGATTTGCCGGTTCAACCACTCCACCAAGTGTATGGGTCATAAGCTGCATTCCATAACAAATGCCTAGTACAGGTACACCTAGATCAAAGATAGCTTCATCACATTTAAATGCATTTTCACCATATACACTATTAGGACCACCTGAAAGAATAATCCCTTTTGGATTCATTTTTTTGATCTCTTCAGCAGTAAGGGTATGCGGGTGCAACTCACTATAAACGCCAAATTCACGAATACGACGAGTAATCAATTGATTATATTGACTACCGAAGTCTAATACTACTACCATTTCTTGAATATTTGCCAAAATCGTCACCTCATCCGTTTAATCACTTCAAAATAAAATATTTATACTAAGAAGACTCTAACGCATCAAACTTTAGGACTTACTATTATTTATCTGCGATATGCTTTAAGATTATGTCTAATTAGCAAAAAAACTAGATTCCTGCCCTCCAATATAAAAAGAAGGCAGAATTCTAGTTTCATGACGAACTTATTCTGCCTTCATAGTCAGGTTATTATCGGTTACCCGGTAGAAACTCTCGAACCATATTATCGAGTATATATGAAGGAATAAATATTATAATTTTTATTATTCTATCAATCTCTTAATAGATGGTCAAGATGAACTCCTTTTAATTAAATTTTCCCACAATTCAACTGATTTTATCCATTCCTCTTTTGCATTATAACGGCGATATAGGGCTCTTTCATAGCGTTTCGTTAATGTTGTCATCTGTTCATTGTGAAAATACCTATCAATATCATGAGCATATTCCCTTAATGTTTGACCTTCTTTTCTTTTCAGTCCGAGACGCTCGTATTGCTTTAATAAAGCATCGTACGCCTGGAAAAACACTTCTTCATCCGCTCGTTTTTTGTATTTCTTAATGTTCATCAATGGTAGCCACTTTATTCTTGTTTTATAGATTGTAAATCCCGCTAGAACAATCATAACGATTGATCCATATACGAACCAACCACCTAGTCGAATATCAAATAAATTTAATTCCTTATTTTCAGGTGATAATGAACGATTTTGTTCTTTGGGCTCTTGCACCTCAGGAGTTTCTTTTTGTTCTTGTTCTATTCTTTTTTCTTGCTCTTCCTTTTGTGCTTGATTCTCTGTATTTTTATACTCATTCGTTAATTCATAAGGATTTTCAAACCCTTTTGTTGGTTCAAATGGTACCCAGCCAACACCTGTAAAGTAAACTTCCACCCATGAGTGCGCATTATTATTTGTCACTTGATATTCTTTTTTATCATCATTAATATTTTTAATGAAATCCCCTTCTGTGTATCCCTTCACCCATCTTGCAGGAATATCAAGTGAACGTAATAATACGATCATCGATGTTGAAAAGTTATCACAATAACCTGCGAATGTCTCAAAGAGAAATTGATCGACATAATCTTGATCTCCCGCTGGGATTGCAACATCCTCCGTTTCATATGAAAACTCGACTGAACCTAGATAATTCTCAATTGCTTTTGCTTTATCGAATTGATTATTTTCTTTCTCGGTAATTTGTAAAGCTAGTTCCCTTACCCGTTCAGGCAGCGATTCCGGGAGTTGAGTATAACGATCAATAAAACCTTCCGGAACATCCGTAAATTCTTGCTGCTTCTTCATCTCATTGATTGGATAAGTTGGGAGTTCATAATGAACTTGATAAGCCATAAAATCTGTTCTAGAACCCTCATTTTCTTTAAAAGGAGTAATCATTTCGGTATTTTGATTAAGGAAATAGCTCATATCATTTTCCGTTTCAATCGATGTTAGTCCTAAGGGATACATAACATGGAGATAACGATATCCTTCATCAATCGAAATAGAAGCTTCTAAGCTTTTCGTTGCAACTCTTTCATCTGTCCAATTGAGCTGATTTTTTACATTTGTTAATTCTTCTAAATCCGCTTCAGGATCTGATACATCCCATCCTTTACCTGTATAAACATCCTTTGTTTCTACTCGCCAATAATGGCGGTCAGCAGATACATGTGTAAAAACTTCTTTATCATCCGCTACAAAGCCGCCACCAAGCTTCTTATCATTTTGACTATAACCGATTTTCTTAAGACTGCCTTCAACTTCCCCCTCTTCCTCACCACCAATGGCTGTAATGAACGGAACTGGATCCGGCCACTGTGGAGAAGCTTTAGGAGCTAATATAGCAAGGAACAATGACAAGATAATAAAAGCAAATAGTGGTAATATCCAACGAAATGAGGTGAATCTCTGCAAATATAAGTTTTCAACCATTTTTAAGCGGTCAAAATAAAGTAAACCGATCATAAAGAAACCAATTAGCACCGTTCGTACAATGGCAAATGTAGCGTCATATGGTGTAAAGGTATCTAGTATGGTTATATATAGTAGGGTTAATACAAAGAAAAACAATATTCGCCTTTGATAGAGAATCCAATAATGAATCAAATAAACGAGTAACCATAATAAGATAAAAAACAAAAGTGTACGATAAGAAGATGTCATACTCATCCAATCAGCACTTTGGATGAATGTCATATTCCCTATAATATCTTTCTTTAAATTTTCCACCCATAAGAAACTAAAAAATACACCTTCATAATAAAGCCCATTGAGGAGAAATAAAATAACAATTAGTTTCACTGGAAATGTAACGTACCAACGCGCCTTTAGAAAAGTTAAGAAAAAACTAATTCCGATGAAAAAGACAAAAATAAACGTGTTTGCTGTATCCGTAATGGCTTGAAGGGGCCGCAGCCATTCCCACAGCAATAAAAAAGCAAATAAATAATAAACAAAGGCAATTGTTTTACCATCATGAGAAGTTTGAGTATTCAAGATCTGCTCACCTCTCTTATCCCTTTTGGACCCTCTAAATCATTTACTAGTTTTACATCAATATGAAGCTTTTTCAGTCTGTCTATCAAGACATTTTCTTCTTTTGTGAGGAGCTGCTTTTCATATTTCACAACAAATAGCTTGTACATTTGGTTCCGGCCTGAAAGGTTTTCAAGTTTTCGTACCAAATCGATTGTCAAATAACTTGTAACAATCATGTGTGTAACATGTTTCATTTCCGTCTTACCTATATCACTTTTTAAAATTGTGGCTAAACCTGTATGGCTATCACATTCAACTAATGCTAAATGATAAAAAAGATGTCTAAGATGTTCCTCATCAGACTGCAATGGAAAAACTTGCTTGTATCTGCCGACAGATACGAGTCCTACACGAGCCCCGCTTTTCATCATTGTCCGTAATAAAGAAGCAGTATATGTAACCATTGTTTCAAATAAAGCAGACCTTTCGCGATCCAATATAATCATGACATCATGACTTTGCATTTGTTCGAACTCTTTGGTCATAATCGAATCTCTTCGCGCGGTTGCTTTCCAATCAATGCTGGATAATTTATCACCAGGCTGATATTCCCTTACACCTACTGCCATCGTAGAGTCCTGCCAATATGTTGCCAGACTCGAGGTTGAGCCTTGTTCAAATTCTCTTCTTGTCGGGCTGTAAACTAAATCAACATATGAAGGATAGACGAGAAAATAATGTTTCACATCAACATACACTTCTTTTTCGATTAAGCCAAAAAGATCACCCGTCTTGATACGAATCTTTGTAAAGTGATGCTCTCCACGAGGTATATTTTGAATGGAATAACTGAAAGAAACTTTTCTTTTAAACCAAGGAAATAGCAACTTCTTTGGTTCTTCTATTTTATTACTTCCTTGCAGTTTCTTAGAAATCACATCTTCTACTATTAGATAAAATAAAGGAAAAGGAACTTTTCTTTTCACCGTTATCGTACCTATAAGTTGTTGACCGACAGTAAATTGTTCTTGATTAATTATTCTTGTTACTTGAAATTGACCAATAGGATAAATCAATAATAAAAGCGAGTAAATCGCAAAAGGTGAAAAACTATAAAAAAGGAACCAACTGACAAATCCGCCTTGAAACATCGCATAGCTAAACGCGGCTAACGTAAAGAACAAGAGGGAAATTAACTTCCAAGCTGTATGGATCTTATTGAATGAAATTTTCATTAACGACTTAACGACCTTTGGACTGGAACATTTGTTGATACGATTAAATCATTTACTAATTCATCCGCTGATTTCCCCTCAAATTTCGCTTCAGATCTTAAAATAATGCGATGTGGCAGGGTATACTGTGCTAAATATTGAATATCATCAGGAATGATATAGTCTCTACCAGTAATAAATGCATATGCTTGTGCAGCCTTCATCAAGGCAATGGATGCACGCGGACTTGCTCCTAAGTAAACAGATGGATGCTTTCTTGTTTTACTTGTAAGATCAATAATATAGTGCTTAATCGTTTCATCTACATAAACCTTTTGAATTTCACTCTGCAGCTTTATTAATTCCTCTTTCGTTATGACACTATCAATTTTATGAATTGGCCTTTCTTTTTCCGCTAATGTCAGAACTTCATATTCTTCACTTTTAGTTGGGTAGCCCATCCTTAATTTAAATAAAAACCGATCCAGCTGTGCTTCTGGGAGAGGATATGTCCCTTCATAATCAATTGGGTTTTGTGTTGCCATGACAAAGAAAGGCTTAGCAAGGATTCTTGTTATTCCATCAACCGTGATGCTTCCTTCCTCCATCCCTTCTAATAAAGCAGATTGAGTTTTCGGAGAGGTACGGTTTATTTCATCAGCTAATATTACATTCCCAAAAAGGGGTCCCTCACGAAACTCAAACTTTTGATCCTTCGGGTTATAGATCGATACACCTGTAACATCTGAAGGGAGTAAATCTGGCGTAAACTGAATTCGTTTAAACTCTACTCCAACCGATTTTGCCAAGGCACGCACCATCATCGTCTTCCCTACACCAGGCACATCTTCTAGTAATACATGTCCATTTGCAAGTAATGCAACAAGACTAAGTATACTTACATCTCTCTTACCAATCATCACATTCCCTATATTTTCAATAACTAATTTTAGTTTTGGATGCAATTCTTCAATTTCAGACATTCTTATCCTCCTAGGATGAATTTAGAGCATAATCTCATTATAGTATTCTGAAAAACTTAGCAAATACCTGTTGATTTTTGCAATCTATCCAAGTTTTTCTATATGTTAGAGTTAAATCTCCCTTTGTTTGTAGTAAAAAAATCCTAGGATCAAGATTTTTTATACGGTATAATTGTCAAATAAATTACGCAACTTCTGCCGTAAAGGGGACAACATGAATGTTACAAACAAAATCTTTGAACAAAAAGCTACTATTTACCCTTTGTTCAACCTCAATTATCCCATTAACTTTGTTAAGTGGGATTCTTTTGTACTATAGCAATCAAGGTTTTTCTACACTTATAAACCAAAGCCAGGAATCTACTAAGCAATCTGTCATTAATAGTCTTGATATAGCTTCAAAGGAACTATTGGATCTTACAAAAATATACGCTCAAGATCCAGAACTTATCGAGGCTTTTCGCTCTAATGATCGTGATTCGTTAGCTAGTACGGCGAAATCCTTTTTTGACCGACTTCAAGAAGAGCAGAACTTAAATGTGTTTGAATTCGGTGATAAAAATGGCATGGTCTATTTCAGAGGACATAACCCTGGAAAATTTGGCGATGATAAAAGTGATCTTCCAGCCATACAAGCAACGTTAAACGGAGAAGATCTTTCTGGTTTTGAATTTGGCAGCAGCGGGTTAGCAATTCGAGCTTTTGCACCTATTCGATATAACAATGAAACCATCGGTACGTTACAAACTGGGGTTGATGATCAGTTTCTAAAAAACTTATCACAAACGAATGACGGTGTACAGCTTGATCTTTATAATGGAACAGGAGAATCAATTGTTTCATCTAATAAAGAACACATTGGCACCATTCTTACTGATCAAGCTTTGATTAAACGTGTCCTATCAGGAAAAGAAATCGTACAAGAAAATGGAGAAGCTCTCCGAACATTCATACCAATGTATGATCCTACAAAAACAAAAGCAATTGGAATAATTGGAATCACCCAAGATATTTCCATCATTAAACAAGTCGAAACAACTACAAAGTGGGTAACTGTAATTGTAGTGGGTCTCACATTACTACTTGTTTCGATTATCGCATTCTTTTTTAGTAAATCAATTTCACATCCAATAAAACAATTAGCTTATTTTATGAATGAACTTGCCAAAGGAAAGTTGGATAAACGATACCAAGGGAAAAATAGAAGAGATGAAATTGGACAATTAACAACTTCTATCCTGCAAATGCAGAAAAATTTTAAAGAAATAGTCATGCAATTGACAAATTCAGCTGCTGTGATTAGTAAGCATAGTACACTTCTTACCCATTCATCACATGAAATCAGTGAAGGCAGTCAGCAAATAGCAGCTACCATGCAAGAATTGTCACATGGAGCTGAATCACAAGCAAATTCATCATTAGAATTAGCTGAATCAATGACGGAATTCTCAAAGAAAATTGAGTTTTCATCAGAAAGTGGTCATGAAATATCTTCAAAAACAAAACAAGTGCTAAGCTTAACAACTAAGGGAAATGAACTTATGTCACAATCTGTTAATGGTATGAGTAACATCCATGAAATCGTCAAAGAGTCAGTTGATAAGGTACAAGCTTTAGATGAACAAGCAAAACAAATTACCGGGATGATAAAGGTTATTCAGGATATAGCTGATCAAACCAATTTATTAGCTTTGAATGCAGCCATAGAAGCAGCTCGAGCAGGAGAACATGGTAAAGGCTTTTCTGTAGTGGCAAATGAAGTACGAAAACTATCAGACCAAGTAAAACATTCAATTAATGATATTACGCAAATGGCAAACAATATCCAACAAGGTTCCAAACATGTAACAGACTCCTTACATGAAGGTTATAAAAAGGTCTCAATAGGGGCAACACAAATTCAAACAACAGGAAAAACGTTTGAGGAAATAACAGATTCTATTTCCTTTATGGCAGATAAAATCAATGATATCTCTACAAACCTATCACATATTAAAAATGAATCAACAACAATCCATGCTATCGTAGAAAATATCGCATCATTTTCAGAGGAATCTGCTGCAGGGATTGAAGAAACAACAGCATCAGCCCAACAAACAAGCAATTCTATGGAACAGATCAGCCATAATGCAAAAACATTAGAAAAACTAGCAATCAATTTAAATGAATTAGTCCATAAATTTACACTTTAGTAAATCAAAAAGGACCGGACCCCGCTTTTCTTTTTATGTAAGGGTTCGGTTCTTTTTTGTATTTTATGTCATTGTGTTAAAAAGTTTTCCGTATAATATGGACGTGATTCTTCATTAAAGGCAACACCAACACCTAGCGACTCAAAACCTGATTGCAAAATGTTTTCCCTGTGGCCAAGAGAGTTCATCAAACCTTCATGAGCAAATATACTGCTAAGTTGACCTGTTGCAAGATTTTCTCCAGCAATACGAAAGGCAATATCGTCTTCCTTCATTCGGTCAAATGGTGATTGACCTTCAAGATTTGTATGGTTGAAGTAATTGTTGTCAGCCATATCTTTACTATGGTTACGGGCTGTTTCTCGTACCGATTCTTCCCAAGAAAGAATTGACAGACCATGATTGACTCTAGCCGCATTTGTCAGGTCAAACAATTGATATTCAAAGCCTTCTTTCAGCTCCTCACTTGGATCAGTAAAGTACTCTGCTTTTTGCTTTTCAAGTTCGTCACTAATGATTTGAATAGCTGTCACAGTCTTATTTTCATGTTTATCATAAAAAATGGTGACAAAATGGTTATCTATGAGAAATGTGTCATATTCTTGATTGTTCTGAATTTGATATGATACAAGTCCTTTTCGAATGCTTTTTAGAGGTTCATTTAATTTTGAAAGGACGATATCTCTTGAACTTTTAAAAGTGATGTCTTTTGTTGAAGATACTAAATCCTGATTTGTATATAGCCCACTTACTTTATTTTGCTGATTATATGCTACCATAAAGAAATTTTGGTAGTTATCATGATACGTAACCCAATTTACACCATATTCATTCAAGGAAGAACGCTTATGCGTGCCTACTTTCCCTTCTACTTCTGAACGGTCGTCACCTAGTTCAACATTATGAACCGAAAATGATTGTTCTGAAGGAGAATCCAATGTAGGTTTTTCAACATTCTTTTGAATCGGTTGTTCCTTATCTGAAAGTTGATCCGTAAGTTCGCTGATCAATAGTTGAAATTCTTTATTCAATGTCTCAAATGCAGCCATTACTTCCGGATTCTCTTTTATACCGTTAACATCTGAGCGAATGTCTTCAAATACACCTTGAACACCAAATTGTTTGAATGTCTCTCCATAAAAATGCCAAAGTCCGCCTGCAACGAGCAATAAAAAGATAATATTTCTTACTTTTGGCAAAATGGACACTCCTGTCTTCATTTTATTTATTTTATAATAAGTATATCAATTTTTTACTAGTCCAAACAAATCAATGGGTTACAATCACAGTATGTTATAAAGATACGCAAACAAAAAACACCTTCAAAGCGTATCAAATACGACTTAAGGTGTTATTGTTTATAGGCTATTCTAAATCATTCTTTTCTAATTCAACTTCAATTTCTACACCAAAATGATCTGAAATAACAGATTTGGACTCACCATTAAAAATAACATTTGAATTTTTTATCCGACGAGGCTGACTTGTTAAAATAAAATCGATTCGTAAATCATGTTTATTTTGATCCCATCCTGCTATCTTTCCTTTAACGGTTATACCCTTATCCTTTTCTTCAGCAAGGTTAAACGTATCATAAAGACCACGGCTCATCAAATAGTCATAGCCTTCTCCCTTAACAAATGCATGATTATTAAAATCGCCCATTAAGAAGTAAACTTCGTCTTTCTGAACAAATTTTAATAGCGAATCTACTTGATTTTTAAACGGTTCTTCTTCATCATGCCACCAGCCAAGATGACATGAATAAAATGCGATCGGTTTATCATGATAAGAAATGTTTGCCCCGACTATTTTTCTTGTTTTCCAGTAGTTGGTATCTTTATTTCCCGATACAAAAAATGAGTATGTTTCTAAGATTGGATGCTTTGTTAAGATGGCAAGGCCTTCCTCATATATTTCATAACCTATGTGGGAAAAGTCCCACACAAGTTGATAATCGGCTACACCAAGCTTTTGAAGCTCATTTAATAATACAAGTCCAAAATTCCCCTTTTTGATATTCCCATCAATGATTTGCTCATTCACCAATTGACTTACCTCTTGTAAAGCAATGACATCATATGATTTTTCTTGAATTGTTTTTGCAAGAATTTTTATTTTAGCTATCTGATTTTCTTCTTGCCACGAATGGCAGTTTAAGGTTAATAGCTTCATCCCTTATACCCCTAAGTGATCTTGAATATCTGATTTTAATACGTCTGCTTTTGGACCATAAATCGCTTGTACCCCTTTATCTTTTACAATTAATCCTAACGCCCCGTTTTGCTTCCATTGCTTTTCTGCAGAAACGGCATTTGCATCTTTTACAGTTACACGTAAGCGGGTCATACAAGCATCAACATCTTCAATATTTTCTCTACCGCCTAATAATCCGATAATTGTTGTAGCAAGTGAGTCATCATTTGTGCTTGCAATATTACCTTCTTGAGTTGATTCTCCATTTTCCTCTTCAATATAGTTTCCTGCACGCCCTGGAGTTGGGAAGTTGAACTTCTTAATTAAAAAGTTTGCAACAAAGAAGTTTAATCCGAAAAAGACTACGCAAGCGATCACAAAATTCAATAAGTCTAACCATAGACCTGCTTTAATAATCATTGGTGTTCGTGTTAAAAGTTCAATAATACCAAATGAGTGAACACGAATATCAATAATATCTACAATGGCGAAAGCCAGGCCCGTCATAATGGCATAAGCGATATATAAGACTGGAGCAGCAAACATGAACATAAACTCAATTGGTTCTGTTACACCTGTTAGAAATACAGCAAGTCCAGCAGATAAGAACATAGACGTATATTTCTTACGCTTATCCTTATCAACATTACGGTACATCGCGAAGGCAATTCCTATTAATGCTGCACAGGAAAGAATCATTTGACCTACTTTAAAACGAGCAGGCGTGACATCATTTAATAATTGTTTATAGCTTTCCGTATCCCCAGCTGCTAAAAAGTTATTTAAGTCAGCAATCCAAGCAAGCCATAATGGATCTTGCCCCGCAACAGTTTGTCCAGCACTTGAGCCTGTCAAGATTGTGTACGTTCCTCCAAGCTCTGTATAGTTCATCGGAACCGTTAACATATGGTGTAAACCAAAAGGTAATAGTAAACGTTCTAATGCCCCAAAGATAAATGGAGCAATAATTGGTGCTGTATCACGAGAAGACGCAATCCAACGACCAAAATCATTCAATAATCCTTGAATAAACGGCCAAACGACGGCTAAAACGACAGCGGTTACAACAGAACCGGCAATGACAACAAATGGAACAAATCGCTTACCGTTAAAGAATGAAAGTGATTGTGGTAATTTATTATAATTATAATATTTGTTGAATAGATTGGCTCCTAAGAAACCAGAGATAATCCCTACAAATACTCCCATATTTAATGCTGGTGCACCTAGAATAGACGTGAAATAATCTTTTACAATTAATTCACTTCCAAATAAGGATTGAACGGTTGCATCAGGATCTGCTAACATATCACTGTTTACACCAAAGATAGCTCCAGTAATCCGATTAATCAAAATAAAAGCAATTAATGCTGCGAAAGCACCGCCCGCACGTTCTTTCGCCCAAGAACCACCAATAGCAACAGCAAACAATACGTGAAGGTTAGTAATAATCCCCCAACCAATATCCTCCATAACACGTGCAATTATTTGGATGAGTGCCAAATCGCTGCCTGTCATACCAACCAATTTCCCAAGAGAAATCATAATTCCTGCTGCAGGCATAACTGCTACAACAACAAGTAAGGCTTTACCAAATTTCTGCCAAAAATCAAATGAAAGAAATTTCATTTCTTATATCCTCCCTATATAGTTCGAAACAAGAAGTAAATCATATTCCTAGGCAAACGTTTGCACATTTGCTTGTTTTAAGTCCTTCATAATGAAGGAACATGAGATTTTATAGCTTAGACTTACTTCATTGTTTCAAAATTAGATTTATTAATAACTACCTACTTTAGTCGATAAACCCTTGCTTCATAAGGTCTTAAGTTAATGTTTTGAATAGCTTCTTCCTCGTTGACTTCATAATTACTAATCAACAACTCTGGTGATTTAAACGGTAAATTTACTGGCAAAATAAAGTCTGCTTCTTGTGGGAATAAGTTTGTCATAACAAGAATTTTCTCGTTTTCAAATGTTCTTGTATACGCATAAATTTGTTCATGATTTTTTAAGATAAGATCATAAGAACCATAAACAAAGACCTCATTCATTTTTCGTAATTTTATAAGTTTCTTATAATAATGATAGATTGATTTTCGATCATCTATCGCTTGTTCAACATTAATTTGTACATAATTCGGATTTACTTTCAGCCATGGAATACCATTTGAAAATCCTGCATTTGGTTCTTTGCTCCATTGCATTGGTGTCCTAGAATTATCTCTGCCACTCATCCAAATGATCTCCATAATTTCTTCGTGGAGTTTGCCATTTTCCTTTTCAATTCGATATAAGTTTTTAATAGCGACATCATTGTAATCTTCAATGGAAGGAAATTGAACATTCGTCATGCCAATTTCTTGTCCTTGATAAATAAACGGTGTTCCTTGCATGAGAAAATACATCGTAGCAAGGCATTTAGCAGATTCAGCCCAGTATTCTTTATCGTTTCCCCATGTTGAAACAGATCGCGGCTGATCATGGTTTTCTAAAAATAAAGCATTCCAGCCATTTCCTTCTAATCCTTTTTGCCATTTCGTAAGTGCGCTCTTTAAAGCATGAATATCAAGGCTATTATCTGCACTTTTATTCCAAAGCTCTAAATGCTCGAATTGGAAAACCATATTAAATTTCCCTTTTTCTTCGCCAACCCAAAGACCAGCATCCTCTACAGTCACCCCATTAGCTTCTCCTACGGTCATAATGTCATATTGATCAAAGGTTTCACGTTTTAGCTCATCAAGAAATAGATGAATTCCAGGGCGGTTCATATGCCCTTCAAAGGATGGCACATATCGTTTATTCTCTGGATTTATTATATCTGGGAATCCAGGTACCTTTTTAATATGTGAGATAGCATCTACACGGAAACCATCAATTCCTTTATCTAACCACCAATTAATCATTTTATATAAATCTTGGCGGACATTTGGATTTTCCCAGTTTAAGTCAGGCTGTTTCCTTGAAAATACATGCAGATAGTATTCCTCTGTATTCTTATCATATTCCCATGCAGAACCGCCAAATATGGATTCCCAGTTATTCGGCTCATCACCATCTTTACCAGGATGCCATATATAATAGTCTCGGTATGCGCTTTCTTTCGATGCACGTGCTTCAATAAACCATGGGTGCTCATCAGACGTATGATTAATAACGAGATCCATGATAAGTTTCATTCCTCTTGCATGAATTTCCTGTAATAACTGATCAAAATCATCGATTGATCCAAACTCTTTTAATATATCTTGATAGTCACTAATATCGTAACCGTTATCATCATTGGGTGATTTATAAATCGGACAGATCCAGATCACATCTATGCCTAAATCTTTTATATAATCAAGTTTTGAAATAATTCCTTGGATATCGCCGACCCCATCACCATTTGAATCCATAAAGCTGCGTGGATAAATTTGATAGGCAACGGCTTCTTTCCACCATTTTTTCATCATGAAGCCCCCTCTCTTACTTAATTAAGAGATTAACATATCCATTTTATTTGCGCAATCGTTTGCGCAAAAGTTTTTTTGGTACATTTTAAAAACTCCTTTTGAAATAACATCTATTTTATCTTGGTCAAAGTGTGCTCACGCTTATCATTGCACATATTCAAATATTTAACTGTAAAGATCTCTTTTTTAGTAGTGTATGATTATATAGGAACTTCAAGATGGTTAATGATAAGATAGGATTTAAGGCTATGAACCCGGACAGATTATCGTTATTATAATTAGCGATAATTTCCACAATCCTAAAATGAACAAAAGAATCTTACAAATACATATCTTTCATAAATTTTTATAGATGCAGTACGTTAACTAGGAGATTTGGAGTGAATTTTTATGGCAGTAACAATTAAAGATGTCGCGAAGCTTGCAAATGTAGCCCCATCAACCGTTTCGAGGGTCATTGCAAACAACCCTCGTATTAGCGAACAGACCAAAAAGCGCGTAAGAGAAGCAATGGAAACGCTGGGATACCATCCAAATTTTAACGCCAGAAGCCTCGCTATTAAAAGTACGAAAGCAATAGGTCTTGTGATGCCAAGTTCAGTTGATAAGGTCTTTCAAAACCCCTTCTTTCCAGAAGTTATAAGAGGTATTAGTACAATGGCACATGAAAGAGAATTTGCCATTTATATGTCAACCGGACAAAATGAGCAGGAAATCTATGATGGTGTTGAACGAATGATTCATGGAGGTCGGGTTGATGGTGTCCTCCTTCTTTATTCACGTATAGATGATAAAATTATGACCTTGCTGCAGGAGAAGAAATTTCCTTTCTCAGTGATCGGTAAGCCATATCAGCATTCTGAGCACATTTCTCATGTCGATAATGATAATTTTAGAGCTGGCAAAGACGTGACTGAATATCTCATTAAGCTTGGCCATAAACAGATTGCCTTTATTTGTGGAAGTTTAGATCTAGTTGTGACCATTGACCGTGTACTCGGGTATAAGAAGGCATTAGAAGATGCAAATATTCCTTATCAAGATGAGTATGTCGTTCAAGAAGAATTCCTAAATGATGGCGGAATGGCAGGATTTAAGAAGCTTATGACATTGCCAGCCCCCCCGACAGCACTTATTGTAAAGGATGATTTATTATCCTTTAGCATTATGGGCATGATCGATAAAATGGGGCTTTCAATCCCTGAAGATATTTCACTCATCAGTTTTAATAATTTGATGCTGAGTGAATTCACAAGACCTCCATTAACTTCAGTTGATATCGATATTTTCAAACTCGGTTATTATGCGGCTGAATGTCTATTGGATCAACTTGATAGCCCCGATCAAGAGGTAAAACAAGTCATTGTGCCTCACACATTAATTAAACGGCAAACATGTCATCGCATATAACCGCATGTTTTAAATAATACGTTTAAATCATAACAAAAGGATGATATATTTAACTCTAGGTGGAAATACTTGGTATCGACCTCCGGGTAGCTACTACGCTTTTTGTAATTGCATTACTGGGTATTTGCCCAATAATTCATAAATAATTAATTTAGGAGGAATGATGATGGGATTATTGAGTAGTCTTTTAGGAAATGCCTCTACCGTTGACAAAGAAGCTGTAGCAAGTGAACTGCAACAAATATTAGCAGCTGGTGAAGAAGTAGATGTTGCTTTTAAACTAATTAGGGATTTAATTGTTTTTACGGATAAGCGCCTATTACTAGTCGATAAGCAAGGTCTTACTGGTAAAAAGATTGAATATCATTCCATTCCTTTCAAAAGTATTTCCCACTTTAGTATAGAAACAGCCGGACACTTTGATTTAGATGCTGAATTAAAAATTTGGATTTCCGGAGCTCAAACCCCAGCAATCGCAAAACAATTTAAGAAGGATAAAAGCATTTACGATATTCAGAAAATATTAGTTGCTGTTTGCACATAATGGTATAACAATTACTAATAATAGTAAAAGAGGCTTCCCAAAAGGTTTACATAGCTTTTGGGAAGCCCTCTTTTTTATATTGAAAAGATTTTAGCAGCTATCACTTATTTCTTCTTTTCATTTTCCATCAAAATTATTTCACTTTTATTGAAGCAGCACTGCTTATGTTGCCGGAAGCATCCTTCGCATAAACGGTTAAGACCGTCCCTCTCTTTTGTTTCCCTATACTTACAGAAAATGTACCTTTTGAGGTAACATTCGCAGACTTTAAAAACGTTTTTCCACGGTAAACAGAAATTGTCGCAAACGTTTCTGCCTTTCCTGTTAAGCTGCTTTGCTTGTAAGTTATACTGTTCAGAATCGGTTTACTCGGTGCAATTTTATCAATAACAGTTAACGAGATTGCTTTACTACTATTTCCTGCCGAATCTTTAGCAATAATCGTTAATTTTGTACCTTGTGTTTGTTTTGGAATGGTAACCTTGAATTTACCGTCGCTAGCCGCTTTTCCTGATCCTACCGTTTTTGTTCCATTACTAATGATAATAGAGGCATTTGCTTCTGCTTTTCCAGTGACGGTTACAGCCAAATTTGAAATAGCATCTACAACTGGACTAGTAGGAGCTGTAACATCCTTTACAATTACATCTAAAGAATTTTGATTTCCTACAAGATCTGTTGAGTAAACTGTTAAGAGCGTTCCTGCCTTTTGTACAGGTATTTTCAATGAGAACTTCCCATCTACTCCTGCCGTACCAGTTACTAGAGATGTAGTACTTCTTTTAATTGTTATCGTTGATAATGGTTCAGCTTTCCCCGTAATCACTGTACTTTTATCAGTTACACTATCTGTTGTTGGTTTTACTGGTGGCGTATGATCAACAGTAATTTTTGATTCGTATGTCGATAAATTACCTGCCAAATCCTTTGTAATGACAGATATTGGATAGTTCCCACTTGGAAGCTTAGACGTATCCCAGTTCGTTATGAAATCTCCAGGGATGTTACCTGAGTAAAGAACTAGCCCATTTGCCGTTACTGTAACTTGTGAAATATGATTGTCACTAACATGACCACTTATTGCAACAGAATTTTTCACAACAGACGGTAGACGAGTTATCTTTAAAACAGGTGGTGTCTGATCTAATGTCAAAACCTTTCTAGTAACAGCAGATTCAGCACCCCAACTTGCCACCCATTTTGCCTCAATTGATTTTTCTCCATCTCCTTCAGTCAATAGAAACTGTGAAGAAGGCAATTCCATCCACTCATTTCCTGGTTCGCGAATATATAAGGAAACACCATTTAGAGAATATGATTGAGGCTGCAAGGTTACATATCTTGAATTAGTAAAAATGTTTCCTTGGTTTAATACAAAATCAGATGTCGGCAAAACTGGATAGCTCGATATGACGTTTACTGTTGAGCCGACATACATTCTTTGACCATTACGTTCTAAGTCAAATGAAAATGTATGATTTCCTTCTGAAAAAAATGACAGTTTGTGAGAGAACGTTTTAGTTTGTCCTGGTTGGATAACTTCCTGATTATTTAACTGCAGACGTACACCTTCTAATTCAGGTTCATCATAAAATTGTATTTCAATATTAGAATCATTAGTCCAAGCAACTGACTCATTATTCTTTACTTGAAAATTCCAGTTGGCTTGATTTCCAATTATATATTGATTAGGGATCGAATAACCTAAAAAGGTTGTAGCTGGAAGGAAAAAGCTGCTCCATGTCTTTGAATAATTTCCCTCTTGATCCTTCGCGATTATTTCAAAGGTAAAACCAGATGTGGTCCTGTTAAACAGATCAGGTATCTCAATTTCTGTTTCCTTTGTAGAATAGTAATCAATCCATGAGCCAGATAAATTTTTAAACTTTATTTGGTAGGTTAAATCTGTTGTTGTATTATCTTGTGAAGATGTCCACTTCACTTTGTTTCCCTCTATTCTCACTTGTTCAGGAGCGCTTGGCGCAGTTACATCTTGCAGCGTCATGATTGTTTCAGGAGAATCCTCGAATGTAGAATCGGGATAATACGCTCTTACTTTAAATCGATATGCTCGACTAGATTCTACAGCTTCGTTGGCCATGTAAAGTGCTCTCGGATCATCTGCTAATTCTTCTCCGTTTCCATCGATATGAAAATGACTTTGATTACTAGTTATCTCTTCCTCTGTCGGAAATATTCCTTTACCTTGTGATGTCCAAGACGTTTGTAACCCGACAGGAATTTCATCATATTGCTTCCCATTCCATAATAACAATGAATAATGTGTAGCTTTGTGCATTGTTGTCCATTGTAGATCCAATCTGCCCTTCCCACTATTTACACCATATGTTACCGTTGTTCCTCTTATTGTTAGAGGAGGTTGATATGGCGTATTTTCATATGCATGTGTGAAAGATGGAATAATTGCTGAGGAAAATAGTAATAATGTAATAATCAATGAGCCAATTCTTTTAAGCATAATAGCTCCTCATTTCTTCTCGTTTTTTTACTCTAAGAATATATGATTTGCTGAAAAAACACCCAGTTCGAAAGGCCTATTTCAAACGGAAAATAGTATGAAATTCAAACTTTTATTGCCTGTTTATAGATAAGGAGACATGTTAGGTTTTCCAAACCGCATTCCATATAAGGAACAATGGCACCAAACGTTAACATAAAAAGAAGCAGAGATATCCCTGCTTCTTCCAAATCATTTCTTTAGTAAATACTCTTCTGACAATCAACATTAAAAAAGGCCTTTCATCTGTTCACTGAGCAATGAAAGACCTTTTCTCATTTTTAAACACATATTATCATTAAAATAAACACTTATTATGCATATGTTAGTCCATGACCGAGTTTATAGATATTACCATCGCTATCCTTATATGCATATGATTGTCCTGCAGGCATATATTTGTCCTTATCATAGCCAGGTACATCATTTCTTGACACAGATTCGCCATTCTGACGAACCGCGATTACATCCTCACTTGCTGGTAATGTCAATGGTAAAACACCTACTGGATTACTATTACCTGCGATAACTTCAAGCTGTGCATTATAGAAGGTATCATATCCAGCGATTAATGCATCTGCCATTGGTTCAATATTTCCAAGTATCCATGGCAATGTTACATTAACACTCATAACAACTTTTCCACCACGGCTATGAAGGCTGTTTGTCACTTCTTTTAAATGATCCATACCAGTTATAGTCGTTTCCTGATACAATGAGCCATCTAAAGCTGATACTACTTTATCCTCACAAATCTCAAGCTCTAATAGTCCAGGTGTCGCGTTGAAGTAAGAGCCTGATTTTGGATGCAAGAAAATGATCGCTACGTCAGCTTCTTCATAGTTATCTATCATCGTAAATAGGCCGAGCTCTTGACATTCTTTTCTTGCTTGCTCAGTGTATTTTGTTGCTCGTTCTACTTCCTTGTGTAATACTTCCACATAAATCTTTTTATTATTAAGCTTTTCAACTGTTAATGGTAACGTCTCATTTTGATTTTTAAGGATCGTTACAGATTTTTTATGTCCTTCATAAGCTGCTTCCCAATTCGCTATGTTGCTAACTACAACTGTAGCCTCTTCTGGTGAATTATATGTGCGATCATCAAAAATACCTAACGTAAACATTTCAGTAAGGAGTCGTACATTCGCTTCATTAATACGCTTTTCACTAATCCAGCCTTTGCTAACAGCGATTTTAAGATTTTCTATATCATTTGTGTCAGCAACGATATCTGTCCCAGCATTAATTGCTTTCGCAAAACGTTCAGCCTCGCTTAATTCTTCTACTCCCCAGCTCATATTATTTACAATACCACTGTCACTATTAATATAGCCTTTAAAACCAAGCTTGCCTCTTAGAATATGGTTAATGAAATAGTGGTTGAATGTGAAGCCTACTTCTTCAAATGGAATGTCTTCGCCTTCAAACTCTTGTACCACACTCTTCTTGATGCTTGGGATCGAATAATATGGCATGATAGATGATGTTCCATGCTCTACCGCTGCTCTAAATGGTGGTAAGTGATATTTTTCTAAGCTGCCTGGAGTTGGGTAAAGATTCCACTTTCCTTCTTTATAGTGAGGGTCAAATCCATTCTCCCTTGCTCCTCCACCTGGGAAGTGCTTCGTTGTCATTGCAATACTGTGCTTCCCTAATTCCTCACCTTGGAATCCGTCAATAAGACGACCAATAGCATCAGAAATAAATTCTGGATCTTCTCCAAACGTACCATACGTACGTTGCCATCTCGGATCTGTAACAGTATCCGCCATGTACATATAACCTTTTCTAATACCAGTAGCATCCCACTCTTTGCGAGCGATTTCAGCAAATTCGCTAATAAGTGATGCATCGCCACCGTTTTTAATCTCGCCTTTAGCTGCCGCTGCAAGTCCTAAAGTTCCAGGCCATGTAGAGAAAACTCCTCCTGCATCATTCATACCAAAGATAGATTCTGCATTTTCATTTCTTGAATTCGATGTAACCAAGCAAGGAATACCTAAGCGTGTTCCCTCAGCAATTTCATTCATTTTATTAATCCACTCTGCGATTTCAGATGGACTAAAGTTGTCTCTTAATATAAAGTGTCTTAAATGTCTTTTCTCAATAGTATGTGTTGTTCCATATACTTTTGATTGTGCGAAGATATTTTCCCCTTTTTCGATAATTGCCTCGTCTAATACACCATCATGACTTGTCTTTTCCTTATCTTCCTGAGCAAGTCCCATTTTACGTGAATTAATCAGCATCATACCGATTTTTTCATCGATATTCATCAATGAAACTAGGTTCTCTGCACGTTCTTTAGGGCTCAAACGCCAATCCTCGTAAGGATCTAGCTTCCCATCATTATTTAAATCTTTAAATTTTAATCCATCCACTTCAATGATTTTCTTAGCTCTAACTTCTAATTCTGGTTGGTTATGATTAACTTCCACTACTATTCCTCCTAAATATCGTTTATCTGTATATATCGCATCTATATGATTCTTTTGGCTATTCTACTGTTAGATGATTAAAAATCTTATGATAGGGTGCCCACTCTTTGTTTAATAAACTTCTGCTAACAAATGAATACTACGAAAATTGCCAATATGGTATTAGTCATGCGGTTGATTATTTATCACTATCTGAATGGTAAAATGGTTTTTCAGATGTCCCTATTATTCCCTATACATTCTTAAAATTTTTGTTAGTGCTTTCATTCATAGTGTTATAATAGCAACAAAAAGTTAAAAAAAAATGACACTTATTGCTATAAAGATTGTAAATCTTGCTGTATGAGAGAGGATACCATGATGAATCAGTCTGTTTTTATTCCAGCAAAAAATCAAGACTTTGAAATTTATTCCTTTATCAAAAATAATGAATCCTATGAATGGCTTAAGAAACATAACCAATCTGCAGAGAGATTTTACCAAACAGATCCATTATTCCGTTTACACAGTCACGATGTTATGGAGGTTCTTGTATTTTTAGGCGGGGATTGTGAATTTTTTTGTGAAGGAAAGACATATGCCTTAAGGAGAGGAGATGTTGTAGTGATTCCTCCTTATGCTGTTCATAAGGCTACTGTAAAGGATTTCGATAACTATGAGCGCATAGTTTTAACTGTTAGTCCGCATTTAATGTCAGACTTTGAATCTAGTTCACCATCTTTGAAAGAGAATATTATTTATCAAAAGACACAAGGCTCTTATGTGTTAAATTTGAATGCAAAAAACTTTCAGAATATCATTTCTTTCCTTTCTGAAATAACGAATAGAACAAATAGCGGAGAAAACTTTTCATTTACATTGCATTACCTATTATTTCAAGTGCTTCAAATCATCTTCAATCCTGCAAGCAGTATGCCAAATCTTAATAACAAAGATGAACTGGACCCAAGGCTAGTATCTATACTAGAATACATTGAATCACATTTGACAGATCCGGATTTAAGTTTAGACAAAGTATCCAGTTATTTCCATTTAAATAAATATTATTTTTCTCATTATTTTAAAAAGAACATGGATCTGCCCTTTTACCGTTACGTATCATTAAAACGTCTAGCTTTTGCTGTAACGATGATTAAACAAAATCAGATGTCCATAGAGAATATTGCCTTACAATGCGGGTTTCCTGATTATTCGAGTTTTTACAGACTCTTCAAAAAGGAATACAATCTTTCTCCTAAAAATATACAAAAAGAATACAAAAATAAATTTTAAGATGTATGTAGTACTTCACTCATTCAGATATTCGTTCCTTGTTAGTTATTAGAATAGAGTTAACTATTTCATGGATGTTTTGGCTTAAATGCCTTACATCATGCGGCCTATTCATCATGATATATAATAGAGGAAAATAGATTTAAAGAATCATTTAATATTATAGGTATATATTCTTTCACTTAAAATATTTCAAAATAGTATGAGCGTTTTTTAAGATCATTGGGTAGGTGTTTTCCTACCCTTTTATAACACATTAAATGTTATTAACTTTACTAATTATTTTGCAGTTATTCTTCTAGATAAAATTTTAAATAAACATCTTTTTTATGAACAAAAGAAAAGGTATAAATCACTTTTTTTAAGCAATTATACCTTTTAACATTTATGACATTTCAGTGTTCACTGATTATTAGATACACAAACCTTTTTCTTATTAATAGCAAGTAAACGATTGAATTTGTCGTAAGTCTATTCCGAAATAAACCCATCTAAATCCAGTCCAACGATACCCTGCGACAGAGTCTCTACCTACAAATGTTGGATAAAACCAAAATGATTCAAAACCTCTCAGCCACACATACGTGTATCTAAATAAACATCCTCTAATACCTCCTGGGTCAACTGCATATGCTTCTACTTGTTGTTGAGGAACAAATGATGGCGGTGGTGAAGTTGGTGGTCCTGCAGTTGAACCTTGACCAGGTGGTGCAAACGGAGGTGGAAACCCACCAAATTGTCTTTCATCAGGGATTGCATGGTAATAATTCTCAGCTTGGAATGGAGTTGAATACAAATAAGCTTCATGACTATATGGATAGTTATAATACATAAAATGAACTCCTTTACTTTCTTAATCTCACATCATCATATTCCTTAGTCATTTACCTATCAACTTGTACTCTCAGAAATGTGTGTATACCTATAAAATAGTTATTTTTGTAAAACTCCTTGCAGACCTCACTAAATTGTTAGCCCCTTTGATGGTTTTATTAACAATTCACATTTTTTCACTTTTCAATCCCCTTAGCATTGCTATACAGATCATTTTCCTAACCTTTATGGTGTCATATAGGTATTGACCTGCATATGGTACACAAAGTAATTCACAAATGTTTATCTAACACAGCTTTACTATGAAATGGTAAATTAGATCAAACCGTTAAAGGCGAAATTCTTGCTGTAGCTGCTTTAAATCCCGTTGTTAAAAATAAAAAAAGAAAAATCTGCGTTATGATTTACTTTTTTTAACTTATTATTGGTATTTCTAGTTCGGATACATTAGGATATGCCGAAAACCTTTTAACATGGAAAGGAACTCAAACTATATCCGCAAGTTGGGCAGCATCGATAATTGGAACAAAGTTAAGCAGCCCTACTAATGTTGAAATACACGCTTGTTATATTGTTCAATGCATTATCTTTTCAAAAGAATGGAGGTATGCGTATGATTAATTTTTATTCTTTTCATGGGACGGTCACTATGATAAGTGATTTTATTACAGGGCAAAATGGCGAAGGAGAAGACTGTTATAAATTAATATCAGTAGAAAATGGAATGGGAGCATTAGTAAACTTCGTGGTGTCACCCACAACTTACTTTGTAGACCATGTAATGGTAGCAGTAGGAGATCGAATAACTGGATATTATGATGGTAATGCACCTGTACCTCTTATTTACCCCCCACAATATCAAGCACTTGTCATGGCAAAAGATAACACATATCAAAATGTAAAAGTAGATTATTTTAATAGTCAGCTGGAGAGTAGTGATGGACGATTACGAATAAATATATCTCCATATACTCAAATAGTATTAACAAATGGGCAATCCTTTTCAAAAACCCCCGCTAACCGTGATCTAATTGTTATTTATGGACCTGCCACAAAAAGTATCCCTGCCCAAACTACACCATATAGAATAATCGTTTTGTGTTAGAGGTTATTATAAAAAATGCCTGTTTGGCATAATAGTTTGTATTTAAAAACACAAAAAACACTAAGTGATTAGAAAAGATACTAAAGGCCATAAAAAACCGACAAATGAATGTATTTAACGGTTTTTCTTTAATCATTTTTATATAGTTTTTCCAATGGGCCCCCAATTGCAAAATATAATTCCAGTGTCTCGTTAACAATCCTCGTTTTGCCGCCGTTGTTAAGGTCTGCAGCTTTTTCTAGTTTTTTAAATTTTTTTAGACCAGCACACAGTCCAATTCATCGATCATGCAGATGATATAGGGCAAAGGTTTATGAATCAGTTTGTTGACCTCATCCATATGAGAAACCTCGTTTTTTTTTCCATTAATTCATACCTTCTATTCACTAACTGGAGATACAGTTTGGTATGAAGCGATCCAAGAAGTAATAGATACACATAAACCAGAAATGATTGTGGAAATGCTATCATTTTACCCAAGAAAATCAAAAAAGCTGTCCAAAAAGTTGTTATTCAGCAACTTTTTGAGTCAGCCTTCTTTGTATAGGTTATTCTTCAAAAGCTCAATCAAATACGAATCAAAGGATTAAGGTCTATTTCCATATCACATTCTAATCTATTATTCTATTAACAATATTGCGTCGGCAATTGGCCGTTCACCTGCTGCATCAGAGGGTCTTGTTACTAAATCATTACCAACGGTCATACTAGTTGATCCTCCACCATCAAGGTTAATGGCATCCACTGCTCCTAATGACTTCATCACTTTAGCACTTTCTTCAAAATTAGCACCAACACTCCATCCTGGAGCACGTCCGTCGATTGTTACAAATAATAGGTTGCCATTTTCCTTAATTCCTGCAAGAGTTCTTGGATTACGTCGTTCCCCAAATCGGTAGTAGAACCCTGGATCTTCCTCCCAGTGAAATCCTTCCTCCACTGCATTAATAGCGATTTTACCGTTTTCCAATAAACGAGGGCCACCATTTAAGATGCTGGTTGTTTGCTCTAGTTCTAATGGCTTTCCATCAGCAATGATGTCACTATTAACCTGGATCTTCATTCCCTGTTGAGCATGATCGTGAAGCCACTCTGCTGCTTCTCCCGTTCCCGCAAGAACAGAACCACTATTTGGAATTTCGCCTCCAAGTTGGTTGCGAATTTCAACTACCTCACCAGAATCATTTAATACTACTTCCACCCCTTGACCGGGTTCCGTCTTCTCACCAAATACGGAAGTATATTGGATCAGTTCACTCTCGTCTGTGCAAGTATAATCATGCTTCGGTAATTCTGTCGTTGTGTCTCCACCAACACCACCACAATTGCGGATCAATCCTGGCTTTCGGTTTAATCCATCAACTTCCCGAACAGCACCGTCAGAAGATGCCGCTTGAATAGAAGTAGAGACCGAAGCGATTTCTGCATCTTCTCCAGTTGAAGATAGAATCAGAGCTGAACGGCCATTAATCGCTTCACTCACAAGTTGTCCATTATTAGCAAATATACCTGCAAGATCTCCAGATGTTCCATCCTTTTCACCCACAACAAAGTATCCTGCATTAATTCCAGCAATGGCCTCATTCCTTTCAGCCATTTGGGTTAAAGTTTCTTTACCTGTCACAATGTCATTCCCTAATTCAGGCATTACTTTTCCTTTAAATGTATCGGGATTGACTTCTAAAACATTTATAACCCATGGTCCTGTAGTTTGGTCTCCGTCTTCACCGGTATACACCACTCGATGGCCCGTATACCCTTTTTCAGATAAGGTTTGTTGAAATGCTTTAGCGTCAGCTTCTAGCTCAAAATGACCAACACGGACAATAAATCCTAGCGGGTCTTTTTCTTGATCATCCATCGCCCGATTCGGTTCTCGAATGATATGGTTCTTAAAACCATCCTTCTCTAATTTTTCCGACAATCCTTTTGCTTGCTCATGTGTTGCTACAAATGCCACATCGATTGTAAAAAAATCTTTAGGCGATGTTTCACTGCGATTGATTCTTGTATAAGTTACTCCAGGGGCTAGACTTACAGATATTCTTTCCTCTTGTAAATTAGGTGTTCCCAATGGAAGAGAATTGTTCTTCATTTGTACCTGGGATTGAGCTTTCGACTCCGCTTGAACTAAAGTTTCTGGAATGGTATGTATCAACAACACAGATGCTATACTGATAGAGGCAATGGGTAAAATCGCTTTTTTCCATACATTCTTCATTTTTCCAACTCCTTCAACATTTTTTGCTTATCATTAAGTATTACTATCATTCTATAAAAACAAGTTGAAGGAAATATAAAATATAATTACAAGAGTGTGAATAATTAACAAATTTATCGTAAAGTAGGACAAGGGGACAATTTCACTTTGTTTCCACAAAATTCATACTATGATTATCTCTGAAGTGTTCTTAAATCTTCTGTCATCCAAAAAATCTTGATATACAAATTTTAACAACTTAAAAACCACTCCCTAAATTTTATAGAAAGTGGTTATTGCTATTGATATAAATCATTTACATGACTAGTTCTCAAAATGGGAGAAAAATAGAGTTAGATGTTTGGCTTAAAAGCCTTACATCATTTTGCCCATAGATTGGGGGTTTTACACGAGAACATATTACAATCTAACCTTAATTAAACCACATAATGAAACATTTGGTCCTCACTAGAATGTTCACTCAAAAATATATAATAATATCGATATCGGCACCCAGGGTGTTTTTCTTCTATTAAACTGATCGTTAGTAGCTAGAAGCTATTGAGCTTATTACACAAACGCCCTTTAATTGAAAATGACTTTAAGTTAATTCCTTTTAACGCTAAAAAAAATCAACTAATATCTCATAGCTATCAGTTCTATACTCTTCACCTTTAAACACTATATATATCGGTAAATTTTCAATATCTAAAACTGGGAAATCATCTTGAGCTTTTTTGAGGCTCGATGAATTATAAATCATATCAAATACATTTTCCTTAACTCCGTCATTGGTAAGATCCAAACCATCTAATTCATCACCAACAACTAATATATAGTTGATTCATTCAGATAGGATATACGTCTCTATCAACTATTTTTGTGTCAAAAAAGTTTTAAAATGGTGAGGACATAATGATTCTTTCTCGGGTTTTTAAGAATGTTTCTTTACAAATCTGCTTAATGCTGGAGTATTTCTGCAAACAAATTGCGTCATAAATTATCTTATTTAATTGATTTGCTGAATAATGCTTTTGGTTTGGGGTTAATTTCCAATTAACCATAGCCATTCGTATAAATTTATCTTTCAACGAATCCATGAATTCTAGCATGACTTTATTGTTTGCAGATGAAATCATACATTGAGTAAAAAGAATATGGTATTGAATATACTTATAATAGTCATCATTCTTTTCTGCTTCAAGTTGCAGCTCTAAATACATTTTTAATTTCTCAAGATCAAAGCAAAGCCCTCTTGCCTCTACTTCATCTACAGTAAATTCTTGCAAAAATAAGATTACTTGCGAAATGTCTAGCAATTCTTTCATAGAAATCTCTTTCACGAAAATTCCACGATTTTTAATAGAGGAGACAAATCCCTCTGACTCTAAACGGGAGATTGCGCCTCTAATAGGGGTGCGGCTCATATTTAGTTCTTTTGCTAATACATTTTCTGATAAAAGCATTCCTGGCATATAATTTGCAGTAATTAAATTTTCACGGATTTTCGTATAAGCTATGTCAACAAGAGAGTGTTGGGTCATTTTTACAATTCCTTTCAACAGACATACACAGTAATTCTAAATTACCCTACAATTATCCGCAAGGTTATTTTCCCTTCCATCGGATGCTAAGCGGAAGTAAAACCAATCTAGTATATTATATAATAATTTGTCTATGATAAGTTAGATTGTGATTATTATTGTTTGTGATTTCCAACATTGAGAGAACGAAAAAAGAAGTGCTTTAACACTTCTTCTTCTAACTTATAAACGTCTCTATGATGCAACAGTTTCACCTAAACCTATAAACCGTCCCTTCACTCGATCAATCACATCCTGCCCCACACCTTTTGCCATCAAAAATTGATCGACACTTTGATATGTATGAAGAATATACTTATAGGCTCTTAGGATGTAGTCTCGATTTGAATACATGTACTCATTTGGAATATTTCCATACGGATTTTCGATCTGTTGAATAGACTCCAAGTTCGTGTAGGTTACTTCATAATTTGAGACAATATCCTTCTTTTCTACTCCTGCTAAGCCTAACAGCAGCATGGCTAAGATCCCTGTTCGATCTTTTCCGGCCGCGCAATGAAAGACGATGCAGCCTTCTTCAGCCTGATCAATCGCATCAAAAATTCTCTTCACCTGATCGTTTTTTTGCTCCAGCAAATCAATATAGAAATCTCCCATGGAAACTTCATATGAAGATAGAGTAATATCTGAAACCCGTTCGGTAATAAACGGGATATTATGATATTCGCAAAAATCTTCTTCAGCAAGTGGATTTTTATGAGTTTCGATTTCATCTTCTCCTCGCAAATCAATGACGGTTCTCACCCCGTACTCTTTTAAAAAGACGATATCCTCTCGAGTAAGCTTACTCATGTCACTTGATCTTAAAAAAGAGTGCCACGTTGTTTGTTGCCCATATTCGGTACTGTACCCACCTAACTCTCGACAGTTTTCTAGACTATTAATCGGCAAGCGTACCCAATTTAATTTTGCATTTTTCATCATCTTAGTATCCTCCTAAATCAACTGTTCCCAAATTTAATCTTATTTTTAATCCTCGTCATCACCAGTTCAAGCACAACCATAAGTAAACAAATCATAATGACAATCGTCGTTGTTTGTGCATAATTATACGTATTAATCGCTTGTGTCAATAAAAGACCAATCCCACCGACCCCAATGATTCCTAAACCGATAGATTCAGAAACATTGGTTTCAAAGCAAACGGTAATCCAAGCAACAAAAGCGGTAATACAAAGCGGAATCAATCCGTGATAAACAACTTTGAACCAAGAAGCCCCTGTTGACTTCATCGCTTCAATAATCTCGCCGCCCGTCTCTTCAATACTCCCTGTAAAAGTTTTGGTCAGAAAGCCAACAGCAGAGATCAAAATTGCAATAAAGCCTGACACATTGCCAAACCCAAGACTCGCAATCACCATTAGCCCCCATACCAATGAAGGTACGGAGCGAATGATGGCAAAAAAACCTTTTATAAAAATCGCTAAATATCGATTCGGTGCAATATTTGATGCTGCTAAAAAACTTAAAAACATGGCTAAAAAAACAGCCACGACCAATGTTAACAAAGCCAATGCTAAACTGGTCACAATATTTAAAAGAGCATCAGGAACAATTGAAAAATCGACAGCCATCATTCGACTTAAGACGTCGGGAACATTTTCTAACCGTTCATAAAATTTTTGCATATCTAAGTTGATAAGCTTCACAGCTGCAATAAACACCGCACCCAATATAAGAACAAGAAGAATCGACTTGCCAACACTTCCTTTTGAAGTGACTCGAATGTGCTCCATTATGTCTTCAATCTCCTTACTTTAATTAAACGAAACGTTTACGAATCGAATTGGTTACTAACTCTGTTAATAAAATAATCATGACAACGACCGCAATAATCGTAATCGCTTCTCCGTATTTAAATAAATTAATATTTGTATCAATTAAGACGCCAATCCCGCCGGCTCCAACAAGACCTAAAACAGCAGATGCACGGACATTAATTTCGAAAGCAAATAACGTCCAATTAATCCAAGCTGGAACAAACTGCGGGATGACTCCATGAAACAAGATTTGAAAATAAGAAGAACCATTCGCCCGTAACGCTTCAAGCTTGTCTCCAGAAATTTCATCGATCGATTCTGCGTAACTTTTACTTAAAAATCCGATTGTTACAAGAATCAACGCCAAAACGCCAACAATCCCGCCTATTCCGAAAATATAAACCAATAAGGCTCCCCAAATAATAAAAGGGATATTTCGTAATATTGATACAAAACCGCGGGTAATCACCCTCAATGTTTTAAATTTATTCGTATTTTCCGAGATTAAAATCCCGAAAATAAATGCAAAAATCGTAGAAATGTAGGTTGAGATAACCGCATAACCGAGTGTATCGACCACCGCTGGAATATATTGTTGAAAATTATCTGCGTTTGGCGGAAAGAACTTTTCAAAGAAAAACATAACAAAGCTTGGTAAACCCATGAGCATCTCTATAAAGGAAATCTCTAAATAAAAACCGGAAAAAATCAACACGGCAAAGATGGCTGCCACAACTGCATAGATTTTTTTAGAATCTCTATGATCGAGCGGGATCTTTTGAATTGTTTTATTATTCATCGTTTTGTCCCACCGCCAATTGCATTGACTGTGTTCCACTTACACCTTGTAGCGTCATTTGCGATTCTTTTCCCTCATAGATATCCCGAATCATGTCATCCGTTAATCGTGAGGGAGCGCCATCAAACACAATCGTCCCTTTTTTAATCCCAATAATTCGTGTGGCATACTTTTTGGCGTAGTCCACTTGATGGAGATTCACAATACAGGTTAATTTCTTTTCTTTAGAAATTGTATGAAGCTGTTGCATCACAATATTGGCAGAAAGCGGATCCAGCGACGCGATCGGCTCGTCCGCAAGCAGTAGCTTTGGTCTCTGCAATATCGCTCGACAAATTCCAACCCGCTGCATTTGCCCTCCAGAAAGCTCATCGGCTCGTTTATAAATTTGGTCTTGAAGACCCACTTTTTTAAGAAGTTCAACGGCTTCTTTCTTATCTTCAAAACGATAGAGCCCAAGCAAACTCTTGTATAAAGGAATGTTGCTTAATTGGCCATGGAGAACATTTTTAATTACATTCGTTCTACCAACTAAGTTATAATGCTGGAAAATCATCCCGATTTTGGACCTTTCTTTTCGCAGTTTCCTCCCACTAAGTTTCTCCAGATGCTGCCCATCAAATATAATATCCCCTTCGGACGGATCCACAAGGCGATTGATACATCGGATAAAGGTGGACTTTCCAGCACCAGAAGGACCGATGACAACAATAAATTCACCTGGGTAGATATCTAAAGAAATTCCATTCAACGCACGTGTATCTTTACCATAGACCTTAACTAAATTTTTTATTGTTAATAATGGATTCATTTTGCTTCTTCCTCTAACGCATTTATAGCATCTAACATTTCAATCGTAGGATCATAATAATCTTGTTCAGTCGCTACAAAACGTGCCTTTGGATCATTATGGACGGCCTCAAAATATTTCTCATCTTCAAATGATACAAACGCATCCCTTAAGGCCTTTTTAAAATCTTCAGGTAAATCCTCACGAACAATATAAGAAGCATCAGGAATATCATCTGTACGTCCAATTGTTTTGAATTCATCTTCCTTAATGGTTCCTGCCTCAATCATACTATCCAGCTGCCCTTGAGCTACTGCCGCTGCGTCAAAGTCACCCATCTTTACTCCCATGACACTATTTGGGTGGGATTCGGAAAAGGTCACATTTTCAAAAAAGTAGCCAGACTGCTCGACCAAATCTGGATCTAGGTTAAACTCTTGAACCAGGGTTCCCTTTGGATAAAGATAACCTGAAGAAGAAGCGGCATTTACAAACGCAAAGTTCTTTCCTTTTAAATCCTCCATCTTGTTGATTTCTTCATTATCTTTTTTTGTAATAAAAGCAGTATAATATTCAAGACCCTCTACTTGAGGAGTAACTAACAATTCCGCACCTGCAAGTTTATCTGCTTGGTAATAGCTCATTGGACTAGCGAGCATAATATCTAAATTCCCACTTGCTAATGCTTCAATACCAACAGCGTAACTGCCGCCTTCAAACTCTTTCACCTCAATTCCTAATTCCTCAGAAAGGTGATCTCTCAAGGATGTATGCATAGAAGCTGCATTTGGATTGTTTTCATTTGGCATTTGAACCAATGTCAGTTCTTCCGGCCATCCCTTGTTTTCTGTACCTTCGGAAGCTGAAGATGTTGAACTCGCTTGATTCCCACACGCTGCCAAAGTGGATACAAGTCCTACTGTTAGGAAGAATTTTGATAATTTTTTCATCATTTTGTTTGTCTCCTTCTTAGAGTTAATTTAACAATCATTAAATGGACACTTAATTCGAAATTTCTAGACCCTAAAAACTCTGAAACTTAAAACTTTAAACCATTGATTACCCTACTAAGTTCCTTCTTACCTATGTAAAAATTGAGATTGGATTCTCTCTCACCTCTCGTGGTATTCAACTTGTATTCAACTAACAATATACAGATGGATTGTTAATTTAATATTTTCCTGGCGTAAAGATTAAGTTAATAATTGTAAAGTAAATATAGGGATTCTGATAATGCTTTTTTAATCGGGGAAAGATAAAAAGGGACTGTACCTTTTCTATTCAACATATCTAAGGGGTTCAAAACGGATTTGGAAATATCACCTTAATTGATAAAGCGAGTGAAAAGTTAAAAGAAACAAAAGTTGAAACGAACGACCAGACCGTCCCAACCTTATCTATGGGTACAAATGCTCGATACTTCGCTTCAAACTTTTTTCGAAATTCAATGAAAAAAGAAGCTTCCCACAAGTTTTCACAACTCATGAGAAGCCTCCGTTAAAATCCTCAATGTTAGCATTCCACTTACAAACCCAGTCATATCAAGGGTTTGAGGCACTTATTAATCATACCGCCTATTTATCATGGCATTTAATAGAGATAATAGTTTAATAAAATCATTGATATTAGGTCTTTATCTTTCACTTAAAATATTTTAAAACAGAAGAAAAAAAGTCTATGAACAAAATTTGAGCAATTTTTATTATAGAGATAAATAAAATTTTGTTTAATCTCTGTTAAATTTCTACATACTTTTGAAACAAAGATCTTTCTATCTCTTGAATAGAAGGCAGTGCTTCAATCGCTCCTATTTTTGTACAAACGAGAGCGCCAACCTTATTCGCAAAAGTCACAATTTCACGTAGCTGCTCAAAATCGTTATTAATAGATTTAATATGATCAGTGTTCGCTAATCTGAATAAAGTTGCCCCGACAAAAGCGTCTCCTGCGCCTGTAGAATCAATTGATGTAACAGGAATGCTTTTTACAATTTCATTTCTCTTACCATTAGACAGCAGTGTTCCTCTTTTACCTAGCGTAACCGCTATAATCTTGGCTCCAATTGTATGAAGGATATTAACACCTTCTTCATAATCTTTAGTACCTGTGATTATCTCCAGCTCGTCATCACTTACCTTAACAAAATCACTTAAAGCTATCGCCTTTTTTGCGAATGTAACAAATTCATTGACTCTTCCCTTCCATAAATCGCCGCGATAGTTAGGATCAAAAGATATAAATTGACCCAAATCCCTAGCATTGGACATAAGCTTTAAATAGGTTGTACAAAATGGATCAGATAACATAGCTGTTGCCGAACCAAAATGGAGAATTTTCGCATCACTTATTTTATCTTGATCTATATCCTCCATTGTTAACAGAGCATCTGCTCCCCTTTGGAAGACAAAGTCTCGCTCTCCATTTTTCTTTAATGAAACAAAGGCCAGCGTTGTTGCTGCTTTCTTATCCATGACAAGCATGGATGTATCAACATTTACAGTGTTCAATGTTTGTTTTAAAAAATAACCAAACGGATCCTTTCCTACTTTTCCGCTAAACGCTGCGTCTCCACCTAATTTTGCTATCGCAGCTGATACATTGGCCGGTGCACCGCCAGCACTTTTTAAAAATTGACGTCCCTCTATTAAATCAACGTCAACTTCAGTACAAAAGAAATCAATTAATAACTCTCCAACACATACAACTGAAAGATTTTTACTTCTATAATTTTGCACGTATATCACACTCTTTTACTTATTCTAAATTTATGTTAGTCCAAGAAAGATTTACATCTCTGTTGATTATTGAATAACGATATTCACTCCTAGTTAGACCTTTGCTCCAACTCTGAAATCATCTTTTTATATACTTTTTCAGTTAAAGAATAGAAGCAGATGATTATGATGGAAAGTAAAATAAAAAGTCCTGGTATCAATGCATTCATATTTTTAATAGCGTTTAGTGAAGTTACTGTTTGATCTGCATTAGGAATATATCCTGCTATCCCTAAATAAATTGCAGAGAACGACCCAGCAAGTGCAACTCCTAATTTATTCGTAAAACTCATACTTGAAATAACAACTCCATCTGCTCGAACTCCAGTTTTCCATTCAGCATAATCGACACAATCTGCAATCATGCCCCAAGCAAGCGTATTCAATGGAGTCGTAAAGAATCCTGAAGCAAACAACCAAATTAAAATGAAGGTGATCGAAGAATAGGGAGTAAAATGCAGCCCGATGTACGAAATAAGAGATATAGCGGCCGATATAATCATGACATTCTTTCTACCCCATTTTTCAGAAAATACAGGTATAAATAAGTTACTAATTAACGCTGCACCAAAAAATAAAACAGTTCCAAAGAACACTAATTCCTTTTGATCGACATTGTACATAAAGTAGTACACCATTGTACTGAGTTTAATATTAAACCCAATGGCAAACGCCAAAAATGATGAAGCAAGGATTAACAAAGGCTTGTTTTTAAACAAAACAGATAAAGTCATTTTCAACCCATGCTTTTCGCTCTTTTTCGGGACAATTCGCTCTCGTACTGTAAAAAAGCTAAAAAGGTTTAAAACGATACTGACAATCGCGTAGACTAAAGCCGTCATCTGAAATCCAAATGCTTGGTTCTCACCACCTAAAGCTGTAGCAAGTGGTGTTGCACATGCAATGGAAAGAAGGATCCCAATATAAACCAATATCATACGTGTTGTCGTTAGTACCGTTCTTTCTTGGACATCATTTGTAATCCGCCCGGTTAAGCTGTTAACTGGAATCGTTTGCATACTAAAGGACATGCCGAGTAAAATATAGGTAATGTACGCATAGATAATGTTTCCAGTTGGTCCAAAGTAAGGAGTCGTAAAACACAAGAAAGTGAATAATGCAAAAGGAAGTGAGACCCATAATAAATATGGTCTTGCTTTTCCCCACCTCGTGTTGGTTTTATCTAAAATAACTCCCATAATTGGGTCAAATATCGCATCTAAAACTCGTACGACTAGAAACAAAGTTGCGATCACCGCGGGATGAATCCCACCCACGTCCGTATAATAAAATAGAAGATACGCGTTAACAAATTGGAATACAATATTATAGGACATATCCCCTATTCCGTATCCAATTCGTTCTAGCCAGGACAAACCCGCACTAGAGTTAGATTTCTCGTTGTATTTAGACTTTACTACCGGTAATTGTTCTGTTTCGATCATCATTTATACCTCCAGAATCCGTTTTCATTATTCATTTCATTGGAAGTATTCAAGTCGATAAGATGGATATGCCAAACCAATCTCTCAATCCCTCTTCCTATAAAGTGAGACTGCCATCAGTGGAGGTTTTCTTCATCCCCCACTGATGGTAAGCGAAACTTATCACGCTTAGTACGCCACTTTATGTCTCGCCTGATCTTTTGACGTCCTGTCCTTCGTCGGATCTTTACGGGCAGGTATCTCCCACTATCTTCTTTTGTTTCTCTCGAATCTTGAAGTGAAAGTCTTACTACCCGTTAACAATGGGGTAAAAAGTAACGCCTTGGTTTTTGAACCTTAATCAACGTTCCTCTTCACTTACAATCTTTTAAAGATAGAACTGGAAACGGATTAACCATAATCATTAAATCCGCTCCAGGAGAATTAGACTTATTACTAATTAAAAGGCTAGGCACTTTAGCCTAAGTGTCGGAAATATTCATCATTAGCACAGGTTAATCATTTGGATAGACGATAATTTTTAAGCATTCATTTTTAAAATTAAGTGCTCGTTCCATCGCTTCACGTGTATCTGCTAATGAATAGCGATCTGTTATAAGGTGCTTAGTGTCAACGATACCGTTAGCGAGGAATTGAATCCCTTTTGGATACGTGTTTGCATATCTGAAAATGCCATAAATATCAATTTCATTGTCAGCGATAAATGGGACATTAAGCAGTATTTCATTTTGCGAAGGTAAACCGACAATCGCAAGTTTTCCACCACGGCGCACAGAAGCTAGTGCAGATTGCAGCGCTGCTGGATTTCCAGCTGTTTCCCAAGCAACGTCAACTCCTCTGCCATTTGTAATACAAGAGATTTCATGGAGAGCGTCTTGTTCACGGATATTGATCACATGAGTTGCACCCATTTTTTTTGCGGCATCAAGTCGTAACGGCTCCAAGTCAGTCACGATGATGGTGCCTGCCCCAAATGCTTTGGCAGCAGCAACAGCCATTAACCCAACCGGACCCATTCCCATAATCGCAATCGTTGATCCAGGTTGGAGATTTGTTCTATTCGCTGCATGAATACCAACAGAAAAAGGTTCAATTAAGGCAGCATCTTCAAAGGACAGCGAATCTGGAATCGAAAAGACAAAGTCTTGGCGCATTTTGATATATTGGACAAACGCACCGTCTACCGGTGGTGTTGCCAAAAACTGTACATCTGGACAAAGATTATAACGGCCTTCTTTACACGCTTCGCAATGTCCACAAGTTACACCTGGTTCGACCGCCACGCGATCACCAACTTTAAATTGATTTACAGACGATCCAACAGCAGCAATCACACCTGAGCACTCATGACCGAGGATAAATGGCTTTTCCACAATGTATTTGCCAATTCTGCCATGGGTATAATAATGTAAATCTGAACCACAAATTCCAACGGCCATGACTTTAATCAAAACTTCATCATGGTTGATTCCGGGTACAGGCAATGTTTCAATGCTAATTTCTCCCGTGCTGTGCATAACAGCTGCTTTCATGTTTTTCGGTACTGTGTTTTTCATCGACAATTTCCTTTCTTTCATCAAACTTGTCTATACATGTCTAAAATCATTTTGATAACTTCATCTTTTTTTCACAAAATACATCCATTTATTCTGCTCTTGTTGACGATGATGCCTCCTAGTATCGCGATGTAAGTGCATACATTTCAGATCCCTCTGTTACAAGGCTAATTTTACATGCTTATCCAAAGGTCAAGTAGCTTTTTATACTGTATAAAAGTACAGTAACGCTGTACCTTTTACGTGTTAATTTTTCATATACAAAAAGAGATCTATTGGTAAAATAAAGTGAGACTTCCATCAGTGGGGGTTTTCTTCATCCCCCACTGATGGTTAGCGAAACTTATCACGCATAAAACGCCACGTCCTTATGTCTTGCCTGATCTTTGGACGTCCTGTCCTTCGTCGGATCTCCCACTTATCTTTTTTGTTTCTCTCGAATCTTGAAGTGGGAGTCTTACTGCCCGTTAAGAATGGGATAAAAATATTAGGAGGTGGGTAGGTACTATGGCTGAACTTGAAGATCAGAAAAATTTCGCGGAACTGTTATCTGCTGGTGTTAAGTCATTAAAACTCCATCCTGATTATAAGATTCGAAGAAAAAAAAATGAAACTAATCCTTCAGGACAATCTTATTTAGATAAAATTGCTTACCAGCTAGGCGTCTCTTCCAACACGATTAAAAGCTGGATTGGACAGATGGGCGCAAAATATATTCCCGGACGAATTGACGACGGAAAGCTTTTCGGGATTCTCTGGATCATTCTTGAAAAAACGGATATGAATATTCAATGGTTTATAAAACTACTCGAGACCACTACGATACCTGTTATCAAACCTGCCTTACCTGTATGGGTAACGTCATGTCTTAAAAAAGCAAAAACGTTACGAAATGATGAGTCATTCGGTGCACCTCTTGATGAAGAGATTGAAAAAGTAGTGACACGTTTGTTTCACGATATACAAGACAGTGACACGAATACATATCAAGAACAACCATTAACGCATAATTTGCCAACACGCTGGACAGGCAACTTTATCGGACGGAGATTTGATGTGGAAGCAATCCGTCAGTGGCTTCTTTCTCCTTCACCAGTTTGTTTAATTACCGGATGGGCAGGTATGGGGAAAACGACAATTGCTCTTGAGGTAGCCTATGCCTGTGCTGGGGACCCCTACGGAGATACTGTTAGAGTTGGCGTAGGTTGGCCAACATTTAAAAGTATCATCTGGGTTAGTGCGGATTGGAAAGGGTTAAGCTTTAGTGATTTTTTAAATACAATTGCTTACCAACTCGGACGTGTGGAACAAATAGATAAATCAATTAATGAAAAACGGTTTGTTGTCCGGAATGCATTAGCTCATTATTCCAGGAATGAACCTGTTTTGCTTATTGTAGACAGCATCGATACCGCCGAAAGTGCAATACACGAATTCATTACTAACCTTCCACAAGGTGTTAAGGTCATCCTTACATCTCGCGAGAACTTAAATCTAAGATATAGGGATGCTTTTCGGGAAATGGTGACCACTCAGCTTAAAGGCCTTGAAAAAGAGGAAGCTCTTGATTTTCTTTCTTATGAAATACATCGTTACTTACAAACATGTAATTCTCCAATGAAACGAGAAAAAATCGAACAGTTATTAACGATATCCCCTGAAATCAAGCATCAGTTAATTTTAGCAACCGCTGGAAACCCTAAAGCGATGGCCCTAAGCATAGCGTATATTTCAGATGATGACATTCCAGCTCAGCAACTAATTCACGATCTAGGCAAAGCAGGCTACTCCCTGTTAGAACTTTTTGACTTCCTCTTCGGGCGCACATGGAAACGATGTGATGAAAATACCCAGCGACTATGGCAGGTGCTATGCTTTTTCAGCAAACCTCCTGATGAAGAGAGCTGGGCTGCAGCTGCGGGATTAGATGTTCGAAAGTTTCATTATGCGGTTGAACAAATGCGGACCTATGCCCTCATACAGCCAGAACGTGTTGAAGGGAATTTATATTATCTCGGACATCAAACTGTCGTAGCTTATGGCGAACAACACTTGTCTGAGAATCAAGATTTTGAAAAGGAAGCGCGCTTTCGATGGGGCAAATATTATATTCATTACTTAGAAACACATTTAAAACGGGAACAGCCAAATTCTGTTTATTGGAGTTATCTTCTCGGTCGTGACTTGGAGCAAATTAAGAAAGAATGGCCGAACATCCTTAAGGTTTTAGAGTGGTCAAGTCAGGCTGAAAAAAAGGAGATATTAATTGAACTCATCACCCGGATAAGTCATTTTTTAAGTCGGATTAACTTGCCATTACGAATCGAATATGGCCTAAAAGCGGCTGATTATGCCAATCAATTAGAAAGAAAGACGCTTGAAGCATTTTTTAGAATCGATACATTAGGTTGGGCACTTATAGAAGTCAATGACTTGGACGGAGCCCTTCAACAAATCGAAGCCGGTCTTCAAATACTCGAGCATTTAAATTCTGATCATACCGATGTTTACGACTTAAAGGTTTGGGGACTTGCCTTAAAATCGCGACTTTTTTTAAAAGCAAACAAACGAGAGAAAGCGGAAGCTATTTTAGAAAAAGTAAAGGATGTTCAGACTACACCTATTATTCAGCATCGAGTTTTATTAGTTCGAGGAGACCTATGCTTATTGTACAGAAATTTTGAAGAAGCAATTCAATTATACGAAGCTGCCAACGAAATTAGCTCTATCTATGGCGGTGAAAAAACGATTGAAGCCTATTTTCATCTTGGTGTCGCCTATGTGAATTGTGACGAATTCGAAAAGGCAATAGCAGCTTTTGATCGTATTCTCTATGACAAAAATAAGGCGAATCAAATTGAGTTAATTTATTTTCACTATGGGATGGCCCAATTGTTATTACACAAAGGAGATTATACAAAAGCGCTAAAATCAAATCTAAAGGCTATCAACCTTATCGATTCATGGGAACCTACCATTAGTATTCGAAAAGAAGTAGAACAGCTAAATAAGTTAATTGAAAATAATTAAACAGAAACAATAATTAAAACATTTTAAAAGTGATTCTTTAAGGTTTTGCCCTTAAAATTAAATATAGGTTTTTTAACATCTCTCAACGCGTGAGTTCGAATTGAAATGGGCTCATGCTTTTTTAATTTTACAATAAAAGAGATTCACCATTGTTTAAGTAATACAGAGGTTATTTCAAAAACCAATGAACATTTATTCATATAACAGCCAAAATAAAAGAAAAGGCCTTCCACCAGTTTAGTAAACTGATGAAAGACCTTCTCTGATTAGATGGTTTTTTATGAAAAAAGTGAGCATTTTTTGCTTACTATGAGCAAATTATGAGCATTTATCTTTATTCCACTTAAAAACCCCTATATATCAAGGCTTAATGATGTTGATTACATCATGCCGCCCATTCCACCCATGCCGCCCATGCCGCTCATGTCAGGCATGCCGCCGCCGCCTTCTTCAGGCTTGTCAGCGATAACAGCTTCAGTTGTTAAGAACATAGCTGCTACAGAAGCTGCGTTTTGAAGTGCAGAACGAGTTACTTTCGTTGGGTCAACGATACCAGCATCGATCATGTTTACCCATTGACCGTTTGCAGCATTGAATCCAATGCCAGCTTTTTCGTTTTTCAAGCGCTCAACGATAACAGATCCTTCAAGACCTGCATTGTGTGCGATTTGACGAACTGGCTCTTCAAGAGCACGAAGGATGATGTTAACACCTGTTTGAGTGTCACCCTCTTCTTGAATTGCAGCTACTTTGTTATATACGTTTACTAGAGCAGTACCACCACCAGCAACGATACCTTCTTCTACTGCAGCACGAGTAGAGTTAAGAGCATCTTCGATACGTAGTTTACGCTCTTTTAATTCAGTTTCAGTTGCAGCACCAACTTTAACAACTGCAACACCGCCAGCTAATTTAGCTAAACGTTCTTGTAATTTTTCTTTGTCAAATTCAGAAGTTGTTTCTTCTAATTGAGCACGGATTTGAGATACACGACCTGAAATTTTATCCGCTTCACCAGCACCTTCAACAATTGTTGTGTTTTCTTTTGTTACAACAATTTTAGAAGCGCGGCCTAATTGAGTAATATTAGCAGATTTAAGGTCTAAACCTAAATCTTCAGTGATTACTTCACCACCAGTTAAGATCGCAATATCTTCAAGCATTGCTTTACGGCGGTCACCGAATCCTGGAGCTTTAACAGCTACTGCATTGAATGTTCCGCGAAGTTTGTTCACTACTAAAGTAGCTAATGCTTCACCTTCTACATCCTCAGCAATTAATACTAGTGGTTTACCTTGTTGAACAACTTGTTCTAATACAGGTAAAATTTCTTGAATGTTTGTGATTTTTTTGTCAGTGATTAATACATATGGGTTATCAAGAACTGCTTCCATTTTGTCAGAATCAGTTACCATGTATGGAGATGCATAACCACGGTCGAATTGCATACCTTCTACTACTTCTAGTTCAGTAGAGAATCCTTTAGATTCTTCGATTGTGATAACACCGTCGTTACCAACGCGTTCCATTGCTTCAGCAATTAATTGACCTACTTCTTCATCAGCTGCAGAAATTGCTGCAACTTGAGCAATAGATTCTTTGCTTTCAATTGGTTTAGAAATTGCTTGTAACTCTTCTAATGCAACAGCTACAGCTTTTTCAATCCCTTTACGAACTACCATTGGGTTTGCACCAGCAGTTACGTTTTTTAATCCTTCGCGGATCATAGCTTGAGCTAAAACAGTTGCAGTAGTTGTACCGTCACCAGCAACATCGTTTGTTTTGCTCGCTACTTCTGCAACAAGCTTAGCACCCATGTTTTCGAAAGCATCTTCTAATTCGATTTCTTTCGCGATTGTCACACCATCATTCGTAATTAAAGGAGAACCGAATTTCTTTTCTAAAACGACGTTACGTCCTTTAGGTCCTAATGTAACTTTTACAGCATCTGCTAATGCGTCAACACCACGTAGCATTGAACGACGAGCTTCTTCGCTAAATCTAATATCTTTTGCCATTTTTACATAACCTCCTCAAAGTTTTAAAAATGATTCTATGGTATGGGCTGTAACGATTATCCGATAACAGCTAAAATGTCGTTTTCACGTAAAATTAAGTATTCAGTACCTTCATATTTCACTTCAGTACCTGCATATTTTGAGAAGATAATACGATCGCCTTCTGCTACTTCAAGAGCTACTTTTTCTCCACTATCTAATACACGACCTGTACCAACAGCTACTACTTTACCTTCTTGTGGCTTCTCTTTCGCACTATCTGGAAGGACGATACCACTAGCAGTTTTTTCTTCTGATTCAACTAACTCAATAATAACGCGATCACCTAATGGCTTTAACAAGTGAAACAACCTCCTCAAATTCTTTTAAAAAATGATTATTTTTCCTTTTTATTAGCACTCAATAACCTTGAGTGCTAACACAATTAATATATTATATAAGATCTCTTTCAATTTCAAGTATGAAGTTAAAATTTTTTTCGGGCGTTTTCATAAGTCTTGTCTTTTCATCATTTAAACTAATTCTTAAACGTTATCATACATATGTTCATATCAAGGTATGATACAATAAATCTGTAAAAGAACAGAAGAATTTCATTTAGAATTCTTCGTTCATTCGCTCATCATCATGTAGAAAAATGCAAATAGTAATGGGGACGTTTTTTAAAGGAGGTTTACATGAAAAAAGAGTATTGGTTTATTTTATTAACATATATGCTTATGCAACTATCAGGTATAGTCGGAATCAGCATATTAAATTATTTACATATAGGGGAAACGACCACTGAAAAATTTGGTTATTGGACCATCTTTAGCTTTACACTTGCGTTTCTTATTATTCTTTTTTTACTAAGAAATGATCGTAAAGAGGTAAGACTGCTGCGAGGGAAACCTTCATCGGTTTTGGCGACAATTGGTTGGTCGATTGGTGGCGTATTTTTAGCATATTTCTCCCAAGTCTTTGCAGCTAGTATTGAAATTAATCTATTTGGGGTAGATCCTGGATCTGAAAACACGCAAATGCTTGTGAATGTAATAGAGGTTACACCGGTGCTCATTCTTGTTACCTCTATAATAGGACCTATCTTAGAAGAGATCATTTTTCGTAAAATACTATTTGGCGTCTTATATATCAGAACAAATTTTTTCATAGCAGCTCTCATCAGTTCAATTATCTTTTCACTTTTACACGGTGAGCCGCATCATCTTCTCTTGTATGCATCAATGGGCTTTACCTTTGCGTTTCTTTATGTGAAAACAAATCGAATCATAGTTCCGATCTTGGCACATGTAACGATGAATACACTAGTCATATTAATTCAAACCGTTTTCCGTGAAGATATTGAAAAAATGATGAAGCAATATGAGGACATGCAACTAGAGCAACACGTGCAACTAATAATTGGAGGCTTTTTATCATGAGAACAAACCCTATTTCCATGGGAATTTTTTATTTAACGATGGGGTTACTGTTTACCTACTTAGCTATTAACAGTGCTGAAAATGGAATTTTTTCATTTCCAACAATCATCCTAATGATCATCGCAACCTTCGATATCGGTGTTGCCATTAGAATGTTTAATTTATCTAGAAGATTAAAAAAAGTAAATGCGAAAAAATGAGACTGATCATCCAGTCTCATTTTTTGTATTCTCCTCTTCAAACCGCAGCTTCTGAGCTCTTCGATACGTAATTCGAGATACCCAAATACTAATTTCATATAAGATAAATAATGGTATTGACACCATTAAGTGTGAAGTTAATTCTGGCGGTGTGATTAGTGCGGCAATGACCAACAGAACAAAGTATGCATATTTTCTTACTTTTGATAGAAACATTGGCGTAACAATTCCTAATCTCGTCAGAAACATAATAACGACTGGTAATTGAAACAGCAGCCCAAACGGGATGGTTAGCTGTAATAAAAACGTGAAATATTCATGGATTCCAATCACTTGATTTACTTCTAAATCATTTGAGATCTTTTCCATGAAATCTACGACAAACGGAAACAAAATAAAATAGGAAAAGGAAATACCCGCTAGAAATAACAAAAGTGATAGTGGAATATAGCTTAAAGTAACACGTCTTTCCTTTTCATATAAACCTGGACTAACAAATGCCCAAAGTTGATACAAAATGACAGGTGACGTAATGATAAATGCAATAATAAATGCAAATTGCATATACACCATTAAAGGGTCTGTTAGATTAAAGGAATTTAGTGTTAAATTCCTAGCTTGATCTGTTTGTTGTAAATAAACGATAATCGGTCTTGAAAGCAAAAAGCCAGCTATTACAGCTATGAAAAAGAAAACGACAACAATGATCAGTCGTTTTCTAAGCTCTGTAATATGTTCAATGACCGACATTTCATTATGTTTCATATCGGATTCATCCTATCTTACTTGACTTCTTCCTTTTTTTCGATCTTTTTTACATCATCATCTTCATCATCTGCTAAGCCTTTTGTTGCAGTTTTAAATTCACGTAACGAACTCCCAACTGCTTTACCTAAATCAGGTAATTTTTTAGGGCCAAAAATAAGCAATGCTACAAATGCGATTAATAATAGGCTACCAAATCCCATTGATGCTCCGAATCCAAGTGTTAGCATGGAGATCCACCTCCCTTAAATAATTTTAAGATTTATCTTCATTTGGATAATGCTTTAAAAAATAAACAAGTGACTGAAGTTCCACTGCTAAATCAATATGATGGATCCGTATATCATCTGGAACATTTAACCTTGCAGGTGTAAAGTTTAAGATCCCCTTAATCCCCTTTGTTATCAGCCGATCTGTAATCGCCTGAGCAGCTGGAGCCGGTACCGTTAATATCGCAACAGTCACATCTTCAGGTAGTATCTCTTCAAGTTGATCTAAGTGAAAGACTGGTACCCCACCTATTTCTTCTCCAACTTTTTCGGTGTCTACATCAAATGCAAGTGAAATAACAGTGTTATTATTCTTTGTGAAATTATAATGCAAAAAGGCAGTTCCTAGATTCCCTACACCAATTAAACATACCTTTGTCATTTCGTCTTGATCCAATGTTTTTCTAAAAAAGGATAACAAATAATTAACATTATAACCATATCCCTTTTTTCCTAACGCACCGAAATAGGAGAAATCTCTCCGTATTGTTGCAGAATCAACCTTTACAGCATCACTTAATTCAGCAGATGAAACCCGCTGTTTTCCTGATGAGTGTAAATTTTTTAAAAATCGATAGTACAAAGGCAAACGCTTAGCAGTTGCCTGAGGTATTTTAGATTGTTCAATATTCATTCACTCTTATCCCTCACTCTAGAAATGCGTAAGCGCCTTGTTCAGCCACGACAGACATAAGACGCGCATGAATAGAAGATGCTTTTTACCTTCAATTCATGCGTGGCTTATGACCCCGAGTGGCTAGGCGCTGGAGCTAGACATGAAAACTAAGTCTAAAACCTTAAACTAATTATCCTTTAAGAAATGCGAAGTGCCTTGTTTAGCCCAAAAGGCATAAGACACGTACATGACTAGAAGGTGTTCTTTACCTTCAATTTATGGGTGACTTAAGACCCTAAGATGCTGGGTGCTTGAGCTAGACATAAAAACTCAGTCTAGTTTATTACCTTAAATCCTTTAGAAAATGCGTAAACGCCTTGTCCAGATTCGACAGCAGGCATAAGAACACTTCATACATTTAGAATTCTTTATGATACATCATTTATCTACCCGATGGAAGTCACCACTTTTTCCTCCGGTTTTTTCTACTAAATAGGTAGGACCTATGACCATTCCTTTATCTACAGCTTTACACATATCATAAACTGTCAGAGCTGAAACACTTGCAGAAGTTAACGCTTCCATTTCAACACCTGTACTCCCTGTTGTTTTAACAGTTGAAGTGATCATTAATTCATAATTACTTTCTTCTATTTTCCATTCAAACTCAATATCTACACCTTTAATGGGAATTGGATGACACATTGGAATGACATTAGCTGTTTGTTTTGCTGCCATAATACCTGCTACTTGAGCAACTGAAAGAACATCACCTTTACCAATTTCATGATTAGTGATTTTTTTATATACCTCTTCAGTTAGTTGGATGCTCGTTTTTGCACGTGCAGTTCTCTTTGTTGTTTCTTTCGCAGAGATATCAACCATTTTGGCTCTGCCTTGATCATTGAAATGGGTAAATTCTGACATATACAAATCCCCTTATACGTAGACTATACACTATTTTTTACTATCTGTCTGTTTGTTATTGTGACAATTGATTAAATTTATAAATCTCTCTCATATCTCTATTTTATCGTTGTTTTTTAAGAGAAATCATATGTATCATTGTTGCCCATTGGTTCCTATTAAGCTAAACTAAAGGCATTGATAGAGGTGAATACAATGATATTGTTACAAATAAATCAACTTAGCAAATATTTTGGTCCTGATCCTATTCTAACGAATATTAAGCTTGAAGTACAAACAAGAGATAAGATTGCCATTGTTGGCCGTAATGGAGCTGGAAAATCTACTCTTTTAAAAATTATTGCTGGGTACATGTCACATGATTCAGGTGAAATAATCAAGCCGAAAGATGTTTCTGTTGGATATTTAGCTCAAGATACTGGGCTAGAATCTCAATTATCAATCTGGGATGAAATGAATTTAGTTTTTAAAGAGCTTCAGTCCATGGAAAAAGAGATGAGAAACCTAGAACAACAGATGGCTATTATTGATCCCGCATTAGAATCAAAGAAATTCGAACAGCTATTAAAGGAATATGATAGCTTGCAAGTAAAATTCAAGGAAAGCGGCGGCTACCAATATGAAGCAGATATCCGATCAGTACTTCATGGTCTTGGATTCAGTACATTTGATTCCGATACGAAAATAGCCTCATTAAGCGGCGGCCAGAGAACCAGACTTGCCTTAGGTAAATTACTGTTAACAAACCCAGACCTGCTAATTTTAGATGAACCGACGAATCATTTAGATATTGAAACATTAACATGGCTTGAACAATACTTGCAAAATTACTCAGGAGCTATTTTAATTGTTTCGCATGACAGATACTTTTTAGACAAAATTGTAACACAAGTATACGAAATTAGTCGTCAAACGAGCACAAAATATATTGGCAATTATAGCAGTTACTTAAAATACAAAGCAGAAAACTATGAAAAAGAGCTCAAAACCTATGAAAAACAACAGGAAGAAGTAGCTAAACTAAAGGATTTTATTCAGCGAAATTTAGCACGTGCTTCAACAACAAAGTTAGCACAAAGCAGAAGAAAAAAATTAGAAAAGATGGACATACTGAATAAGCCGTTGGGCGATGAAAAATCAGCCAACTTTCAATTTGATATTGAGAGACAAAGTGGCAATGATGTACTAAAGGCCACGAACATATCTGTCTCATATGATTCGCAGCATCCTATTATTTCAAATATTTCCTTCTCGATTTCCCGCGGTGATAGCATTGCTCTAATTGGTCCTAATGGGATTGGTAAATCTACATTACTTAAATCGATTGTTCAAAAACTAGATGCTTTGTCTGGAACTTTTGCCCTTGGCTCTCATGTTCAAATTGGCTATTATGATCAACAACAAGCAGACCTTACATCAAATAAACGATTGTTAGATGAGCTTTGGGACGATTATCCACAGAAGACCGAAAAGGAAATCAGAACGGTACTAGGAAATTTCCTCTTCTCTGGAGATGATGTTTTAAAGCCAGTTTCAACACTAAGTGGTGGCGAAAAGGCTAGACTTGCCCTAGCAAAGCTGATGCTTCAAAATGCTAACTTTCTTATCCTTGATGAACCGACAAACCATCTTGATTTAGATAGTAAAGAAATTTTGGAAAATGCTCTTATTGATTATCCGGGAACGATCTTATTTGTATCACATGACAGGTACTTTATTAACAGGATTACTACAAAAATATTTGAACTCTCAAGTGATAATCTCAAGGAATACCTTGGGGACTATGATTATTACATGACAAAAAAAGAGGAGCAATTAGAGCTTCTGCGTTTAGAGCAAAAACCTGTGGATAAATCTTCGCAAAAGGCGGCCTCACCTCAACAAGAAGCGAAACTGTCTTATCAACAAGAAAAGGAATTAAAGAAGCAAGAAAGACAAAAGCAGCGAAGAATTGAAGAAATTGAAGATGAAATTGCAACAATTGAGGAGCAGGTAGAAAAAAATGATGCTCTTCTCTGTGATCCTGATATCTACCAAAATCATGAAGAAGTACAAAAAATTAATACTGAAAACGATCTACTTCAGGCCAAATTAGAGAATTTGATGAATGAATGGGAGCAATTGCACTAAAAAAACAGCGAATTTCTCGCTGTTTTTTTATGTTTAATTTTTTTGTCACATTGTGTATTTCTTTATATTTTTATCATTTTTTATCCACATCACAGTACCTTTATTTTCAACATATCAACAGACTTATACACATTATCCACAATTTTATTAAAAATTGTCCTAGTTATTCACACCCCCTAGTAGTATTGATATGACAGGAATTTTCGTTGTTTTACACAATTCTACAAAAATCGTGCATATTTTGTGGATAACTATGTTTATAACTAAATGAGAGCGATTCCTTAACCTCATAGACATAAGGTATAGAAATTTCCCATGAGTGCCTTTTGGTCTAGTGTCGTAAAATAAAAAGACTTCCGAATAATCGAAAGTCTAAAAAGAGGGTAATTCTAACCCAGGATTAGCATTTAGAGCTAAATCGCTCCTAACCCCTTTTTCATATAGAATACTGCCTACAGCTGCAATCATTGCTGCATTATCCGTACATAGAGATAGAGGTGGAATGACCAATTTCAATCCTTCTCTAGAGGAAAATTCCTTTTCTAGTGCTGCACGCAAACCTTTATTTGCAGCAACACCACCTGCTAATAAAAGTTGCTTAACTTGATATTTATCCACAGCTTGTGCTGTTTTTGTTACTAAAACATCAATAACACTTGCTTGAAAGCTCGCAGCAACATCTTTTGCCTCTAACTCAATTCCTTTTTGCTTAGCATTATGAAGCGTATTGATAACGGCAGATTTTAGTCCGCTGAAGCTAAAATCAAATGAACCTTCCCCTAACCAGGCTCTTGGTAAATCAATTGTTGCCTCACCTTCATGTGCTAATCGATCAATATGTGGACCACCTGGATATGGAAGACCTAACGTTCTTGCAACCTTGTCATATGCTTCACCAGCAGCATCATCCAAAGTTTCACCTATAACTTCAAAATGAGCATGTTCTTTCATATAAACAAGTTCAGTATGGCCACCAGAAACGACAAGAGCAAGTAATGGAAATTCCATCTCAGTTAAGAGTCGATTTGCATAAATATGACCTGCTATGTGATGGACACCTATAAGTGGGAGATCTTGTGAAAACGCCAATGCCTTAGCCGCGTTTATACCTGTTAAAAGAGCCCCCACTAAACCAGGTCCTTCTGTAACTGCAATCGCTGTAAGATCACCAAAACCAAGGTTAGCTTGTTTCATTGCTTCTTCAAAAACAATGGTCAATTGTTCTACATGATGCCTTGAAGCAATCTCTGGTACCACACCGCCAAATCGCTTATGACTTTCAATTTGTGAAGCCACTACATTCGCTACAATTTCATGACCATTTTTAATAATGGCTGCTGCTGTTTCATCACAGCTTGTTTCAATACCTAAAATATATTGATTTGTCTGTTTCATCCTAAATTCACCCACATTACTAAAGCATCTTCTTGATTATCCGTATAATATCTCTTTCTAATTCCTCCAGCCTCAAAACCGAGCTTAGTATAGAGAGATTGAGCAATATGATTGGAAACTCTCACTTCTAATGACAATCGTTTTGCACCCATTTCTTTACTTAACTGAAGTGAAAATGTTAGTAAACCTTCACCAATTTTCATTCCTCGAAAATCAGGGTGAACGGCTATATTAGTTATTTGCGCATCATCCATAATTACCCATAGACCACAGTAGGCGATTACTTTTTCTTCACATTCAACCACTAAATATTTTGCAAATAAATTTTGCTCAAGTTCATAATATAGAGATTCCTTAGACCATGGTGTAGAAAATGACAGTAATTCTATTTCATAAACCTCATCAATATCTTCTCTTTGCATTTTTCTTATCTTAAACCTATTATCCAAGTTCCCCACCATCTTACTTTTGCTGTTCTAGCCATTTTGCTTCTGCTTCAGCTAGTCGGATATAATTTGGAACAAGAGAATGAACATCTTGTGCTTCCCGATTTAAACCAATTATCCCTAATTCGCTAGGTCTCGGATTATTATGTACGACCTGTGCAATTTCACCCATAGTACCTAAAATATGTACAATAGATTCTTTATGTATGACTACATCGTTTCCTAACAATAATATTCTTTCATTTTTCTCTTTAAGCATTGAAAGCCAATCAACTAATAAAATATTTTGATCTGCTTCTATTGTTACTAAACCTTCATTCGTATACTGATATAATCCTGTATACACCTGACCTCTTCGCGCATCAAATAATGGAGAGATATACCCCGAAAAAAATCTGCCATTTGCTGCTAGAACTTCTAGGCTCGAAATACCAACAATCGGTATTTGAAGAGACCATGCCATTGTTTTAGCAATTGATACACCGATCCGAACACCTGTATATGAACCAGGCCCAGTAGCAACAATTATTTTTTCTAACTGTTTTGGACTAACATCACAATCATTTAATAATTGCTCAATAGCAGGCATTGCCCGAACAGAATGGTTCTTTTTTAAATTTGTAATATATTCCCCAATTACTCTTTCTTCCTCGACCAGTGCGATCCCTAACACATTATTTGTGGTATCAATTGCTAGTGCTTTCATTGCTTAACTCCTTACATATTTCAAGATAATGAGTACCATATGGAGTCATCATAATTTTTCTTTGTGATTCATTTACATATAGGATTCGAATATCTAATCGCTCTTTTGGTAGTTGATCCTCAATGAGATGTGCCCATTCTACCACAGTGACCCCATCTCCGTGAAAGTATTCATCAAAGCCTAAATCCTCATCAGCATCCTCTACACGGTAGACATCCATATGATATAAAGGCAATCTTCCATCCTTATATTCCTTAATGATCGTAAAGGTAGGACTGTTGACATTCCTTTTAATGCCTAGACCTAATGCTAACCCTTTAGTAAAAGTTGTTTTTCCTGCACCTAAATCACCCTCAAGTGTAACAACATCACTTTTACCTAATAACTCTGATAATCTTTTAGCTATTCTAACCGTCTCACTTGACTCATTTGTTAAGAATTCGTACTCTGCCACTACATTTCACCTAACTTACCTTTTGAAGTGATTATACCCTGATTTCTCAAGAGTAATCGTATTATGATCTTTTGTTACCATTCGTACAGAAGAATGATCACTAGTTACTGTGCCAATTTTTGTGACTGAGATCGATTGATCTTCACATTCATTTCTTAATTTTTCCCATGATTCTTGAGAAGTAGTTCCAACCAACTCGAAATCCTCACCGCCAAATAAAACCCACTTGTTTAGTTCATGAGATGTTCCTAATTCTAGTAATGCTTCACTAATAGGAAGGTCAGCCTCGTTAATCGTAATTCCTAATTGACTTGCCTCTGAAATTTCATTTAATTCACTAGCTAATCCATCACTAATATCATTTAGTGATGCTCTTTCTAGCTTTGCAATGAATTGTCCCTCTTTTACTCGTGGGGTTGGTCGCTTGTGACGTTGAATAAGATACTCTTTATGGGACTTATTATTCAAGGTTACATGCTCCAATAAAAGCGCTAGTCCTGCTGATGAGTCACCAACATTCCCTGTAACAAAAACAATATCACCATCTCTTGCATTACTTCTAAGCGTTTGGACATTGGCATTAACTTCACCGATTACTGTAACTGTTACAACAAGTTTATCAGCTGTAGAGACAGTATCACCGCCTAATAGGTCCATCTCATACTCATTTGCTAACTCTTTCATCCCCTGATAGAGGTTTAAAAGCTCTTGCTCTTTCCAACTAGATGGGATAGCAATAGAAACTAAATAGTAAAGTGGAATTGCCCCCATTGCGGCGATATCACTTATATTTACAGCTAGTGCCTTATATCCAATTTCCTCGGGTGTAGAAACATGCTTAAGAAAGTGAACCCCTTCTACCATCGTATCCACACAAACTACCTGATGTGTATGTTCTGAAGTTTTATACACAGCTGCGTCATCACCGATACCTACTTTCACATCTTGATGAAAGTGACAGCTTGACTTCAATTTATTAATAAAATCAAATTCGTCCATTGCCTTCCCATCGTTTCCTTTATGAATAAGTTTATGAAAAAACCTTAGGAATCTTTTTCCTAAGGAGTTATCTCTACTTATAGTTTAGCTTATAGTCATAGTTTATCCAAGTTTTACTTGTTCTAACTTTACTCTTATCAAAATGTAAGATGTATACTAAAAAAAGACATAAAAAAAACGAAACATGTTTGTTTCGTATATTAATCATATAATGGCGGTCCGGACGGGACTCGAACCCGCGACCTCCTGCGTGACAGGCAGGCATTCTAACCAACTGAACTACCGGACCATTTTGGTTGCGGGGACAGGATTTGAACCTGCGACCTTCGGGTTATGAGCCCGACGAGCTACCGGACTGCTCCACCCCGCGACAATAAAAGTAAATAAATATTTTATTTGCATTTAATTATAATAACTACTTGGCAACGTCCTACTCTCACAAGGGGAAACCCCTAACTACCATCGGCGCTGAAGAGCTTAACTTCCGTGTTCGGCATGGGAACGGGTGTGACCTCTTCGCCATCGTCACCAAATAATTATTAAGTTGAAGGATGTTCCCTCAAAACTAGATAACGATTCACAATTCAATTCACTTTGTTTAACGCATTATATTAGGTTAAGTCCTCGATCGATTAGTATCAGTCAGCTCCACACGTCACCGCGCTTCCACCTCTGACCTATCAACCTGATCATCTTTCAGGGATCTTACTAGCTTACGCTATGGGAAATCTCATCTTGAGGGGGGCTTCATGCTTAGATGCTTTCAGCACTTATCCCTTCCGCACATAGCTACCCAGCTATGCCTTTGGCAAGACAACTGGTACACCAGCGGTGCGTCCATCCCGGTCCTCTCGTACTAAGGACAGCTCCTCTCAAATTTCCTACGCCCACGACGGATAGGGACCGAACTGTCTCACGACGTTCTGAACCCAGCTCGCGTACCGCTTTAATGGGCGAACAGCCCAACCCTTGGGACCGACTACAGCCCCAGGATGCGATGAGCCGACATCGAGGTGCCAAACCTCCCCGTCGATGTGGACTCTTGGGGGAGATAAGCCTGTTATCCCCGGGGTAGCTTTTATCCGTTGAGCGATGGCCCTTCCATGCGGAACCACCGGATCACTAAGCCCGACTTTCGTCCCTGCTCGACTTGTAGGTCTCGCAGTCAAGCTCCCTTGTGCCTTTACACTCTACGAATGATTTCCAACCATTCTGAGGGAACCTTTGGGCGCCTCCGTTACATTTTAGGAGGCGACCGCCCCAGTCAAACTGCCCACCTGACACTGTCTCCCAGCCCGATAAGGGCTGCGGGTTAGAATTTCAATACAGCCAGGGTAGTATCCCACCGACGCCTCCACCGAAGCTAGCGCTCCGGCTTCTCAGGCTCCTACCTATCCTGTACAAGCTGTACCAAAATTCAATATCAGGCTACAGTAAAGCTCCACGGGGTCTTTCCGTCCTGTCGCGGGTAACCTGCATCTTCACAGGTACTATAATTTCACCGAGTCTCTCGTTGAGACAGTGCCCAGATCGTTACGCCTTTCGTGCGGGTCGGAACTTACCCGACAAGGAATTTCGCTACCTTAGGACCGTTATAGTTACGGCCGCCGTTTACTGGGGCTTCGGTTCAAAGCTTCGCTTGCGCTAACCTCTCCCCTTAACCTTCCAGCACCGGGCAGGCGTCAGCCCCTATACTTCGCCTTGCGGCTTCGCAGAGACCTGTGTTTTTGCTAAACAGTCGCCTGGGCCTATTCACTGCGGCTTTTCGCAGGGCAAGCCCTGAAAAAGCACCCCTTCTCCCGAAGTTACGGGGTCATTTTGCCGAGTTCCTTAACGAGAGTTCTCTCGCTCACCTTAGGATTCTCTCCTCGCCTACCTGTGTCGGTTTGCGGTACGGGCACCTCTCACCTCGCTAGAGGCTTTTCTTGGCAGTGTGGAATCAGGAACTTCGGTACTATATTTCCCTCGCCATCACAGCTCAGCCTTTACGACAACGGGATTTGCCTCGTTGTCAGCCTAACTGCTTGGACGCGCTAATCCAACAGCGCGCTTACCCTATCCTTCTGCGTCCCCCCATTGCTCAAATGGTGAGGAGGTGGTACAGGAATTTCAACCTGTTGTCCATCGCCTACGCCTTTCGGCCTCGGCTTAGGTCCCGACTAACCCTGAGCGGACGAGCCTTCCTCAGGAAACCTTAGGCATTCGGTGGAGGGGATTCTCACCCCTCTTTCGCTACTCATACCGGCATTCTCACTTCTAAGCGCTCCACTAGTCCTTCCGGTCTAGCTTCACAGCCCTTAGAACGCTCTCCTACCATTGTTCGTAAGAACAATCCACAGCTTCGGTGATACGTTTAGCCCCGGTACATTTTCGGCGCAGAGTCACTCGACCAGTGAGCTATTACGCACTCTTTAAATGGTGGCTGCTTCTAAGCCAACATCCTGGTTGTCTAAGCAACTCCACATCCTTTTCCACTTAACGTATACTTTGGGACCTTAGCTGGTGGTCTGGGCTGTTTCCCTCTTGACTACGGATCTTATCACTCGCAGTCTGACTCCTGAACATAAGTCTTTGGCATTCGGAGTTTGACTGAATTCGGTAACCCGATGGGGGCCCCTAGTCCAATCAGTGCTCTACCTCCAAGACTCTCAATTTCAAGGCTAGCCCTAAAGCTATTTCGGAGAGAACCAGCTATCTCCAAGTTCGATTGGAATTTCTCCGCTACCCACACCTCATCCCCGCACTTTTCAACGTGCGTGGGTTCGGGCCTCCATTCAGTGTTACCTGAACTTCACCCTGGACATGGGTAGATCACCTGGTTTCGGGTCTACGACCACGTACTCTTTCGCCCTATTCAGACTCGCTTTCGCTGCGGCTCCGTCTCATCAACTTAACCTTGCACGGGATCGTAACTCGCCGGTTCATTCTACAAAAGGCACGCCATTACCCATTAACGGGCTTTGACTACTTGTAGGCACACGGTTTCAGGATCTCTTTCACTCCCCTTCCGGGGTGCTTTTCACCTTTCCCTCACGGTACTGGTTCACTATCGGTCACTAGGGAGTATTTAGCCTTGGGAGATGGTCCTCCCTGCTTCCGACGGGATTTCACGTGTCCCGCCGTACTCAGGATCCACTCTGGAGGGAACGAAGTTTCAACTACAGGGTTGTTACCTTCTTTGACGGGCCTTTCCAGACCTCTTCATTTACTCCGTTCCTTTGTAACTCCGTATAGAGTGTCCTACAACCCCAAGAGGCAAGCCTCTTGGTTTGGGCTAATTCCGTTTCGCTCGCCGCTACTTGGGAAATCGCGTTTGCTTTCTCTTCCTCCGGGTACTTAGATGTTTCAGTTCCCCGGGTCTGCCTTTATCACCCTATGTATTCAGGTGAAAATACTACTCCATTACGAGCAGTGGGTTCCCCCATTCGGAAATCTCCGGATCAAAGCTTACTTACAGCTCCCCGAAGCATATCGGTGTTAGTACCGTCCTTCATCGGCTCCTAGTGCCAAGGCATCCACCGTGCGCCCTTAACAACTTAACCTTTGACATCATTGATGTCGTTTTAATCAATTATTAAGAGAATCACTAAACTAAGCGTTTAAACTCAGTGAATTACTTGAATTGTTATCGTTATCTAGTTTTCAAAGAACATATTAAAGAAAGATCAGAATGATCTCTCAAAACTAAACAAAAACCAAGTGTGCCTCATTTTCCTTAGAAAGGAGGTGATCCAGCCGCACCTTCCGATACGGCTACCTTGTTACGACTTCACCCCAATCATCTGTCCCACCTTAGGCGGCTGGCTCCTTACGGTTACCCCACCGACTTCGGGTGTTACAAACTCTCGTGGTGTGACGGGCGGTGTGTACAAGGCCCGGGAACGTATTCACCGCGGCATGCTGATCCGCGATTACTAGCGATTCCGGCTTCATGCAGGCGAGTTGCAGCCTGCAATCCGAACTGAGAATGGTTTTATGGGATTGGCTTGACTTCGCAGTCTTGCAGCCCTTTGTACCATCCATTGTAGCACGTGTGTAGCCCAGGTCATAAGGGGCATGATGATTTGACGTCATCCCCACCTTCCTCCGGTTTGTCACCGGCAGTCACCTTAGAGTGCCCAACTGAATGCTGGCAACTAAGATCAAGGGTTGCGCTCGTTGCGGGACTTAACCCAACATCTCACGACACGAGCTGACGACAACCATGCACCACCTGTCACCACTGTCCCCGAAGGGAAAGGTATATCTCTATACCGGTCAGTGGGATGTCAAGACCTGGTAAGGTTCTTCGCGTTGCTTCGAATTAAACCACATGCTCCACCGCTTGTGCGGGCCCCCGTCAATTCCTTTGAGTTTCAGTCTTGCGACCGTACTCCCCAGGCGGAGTGCTTAATGCGTTTGCTGCAGCACTAAAGGGCGGAAACCCTCTAACACTTAGCACTCATCGTTTACGGCGTGGACTACCAGGGTATCTAATCCTGTTCGCTCCCCACGCTTTCGCGCCTCAGTGTCAGTTACAGACCAGAAAGTCGCCTTCGCCACTGGTGTTCCTCCAAATCTCTACGCATTTCACCGCTACACTTGGAATTCCACTTTCCTCTTCTGCACTCAAGTTCCCCAGTTTCCAATGACCCTCCACGGTTGAGCCGTGGGCTTTCACATCAGACTTAAGAAACCACCTGCGCGCGCTTTACGCCCAATAATTCCGGACAACGCTTGCCACCTACGTATTACCGCGGCTGCTGGCACGTAGTTAGCCGTGGCTTTCTGGTTAGGTACCGTCAAGGTACCAGCAGTTACTCTGGTACTTGTTCTTCCCTAACAACAGAACTTTACGACCCGAAGGCCTTCATCGTTCACGCGGCGTTGCTCCGTCAGACTTTCGTCCATTGCGGAAGATTCCCTACTGCTGCCTCCCGTAGGAGTCTGGGCCGTGTCTCAGTCCCAGTGTGGCCGATCACCCTCTCAGGTCGGCTACGCATCGTCGCCTTGGTGAGCCGTTACCTCACCAACTAGCTAATGCGCCGCGGGTCCATCTGTAAGTGATAGCCGAAGCCATCTTTCAATGTCGAACCATGCGGTTCGAAATATTATCCGGTATTAGCTCCGGTTTCCCGGAGTTATCCCAATCTTACAGGCAGGTTACCCACGTGTTACTCACCCGTCCGCCGCTAATCTTTGGGAGCAAGCTCCCTCAGATTCGCTCGACTTGCATGTATTAGGCACGCCGCCAGCGTTCGTCCTGAGCCAGGATCAAACTCTCCAATAAAGAGTTGATGTAGCTCATAATTTTTGTACTATATAGTACGTTTTGTTAATCGAAATTAACGTTGGCACGCTTGGTTTTGTTTAGTTTTCAAAGATCATTTTTTGGAGCGGGTGAAGGGAATCGAACCCTCATCATCAGCTTGGAAGGCTGAGGTTTTACCACTAAACTACACCCGCATTACGACAAGTCTGGTCGGGAAGACAGGATTCGAACCTGCGACCCCTTGGTCCCAAACCAAGTGCTCTACCAAGCTGAGCTACTTCCCGTCATTATGGCGCGCCCGAGAGGAGTCGAACCCCTAACCTTTTGATCCGTAGTCAAACGCTCTATCCAATTGAGCTACGGGCGCATTTTAACTTGCATCCTAAGTTCGCCGTTATTGAGAAGCGACTTTTATATCATAACACTTCTTAACATCAAAGTCAACATCTTTTTTATTTCTTTTGGTGCGGCCGAGAGGACTTGAACCTCCACGGGGTCGCCCCCACTAGGCCCTCAACCTAGCGCGTCTGCCATTCCGCCACGACCGCGAAAAAACCTTTGGTGCGGGTGAAGGGACTTGAACCCCCACGTCACAAGGACACTAGATCCTAAGTCTAGCGCGTCTGCCAATTCCGCCACACCCGCAAGGTGTGTATATGGTGAGCCATGAAGGACTCGAACCTTCGACCCTCTGATTAAAAGTCAGATGCTCTACCGACTGAGCTAATGGCTCTAATAATGGCTGGGCTAGCTGGATTCGAACCAACGAATGACGGAGTCAAAGTCCGTTGCCTTACCACTTGGCTATAGCCCATTGAAATTATTGCGTGATTTCACTCCCGTGAACAATCACCACAACCACTTATTAAAACTTCCTTTGAAATAACAAGAATTTAATATTATCATATCTGTTCCATCAACTCAAGCGTTATTTTTTACCAATAACTTGAATGGCGGTCCGGACGGGACTCGAACCCGCGACCTCCTGCGTGACAGGCAGGCATTCTAACCAACTGAACTACCGGACCAAATGTTGAATTTTACGGAAATAAATAGGAGGTGAGTTTTGTGCATTGTTCTCACAAGTGCCCACTTCCTGTTTTTCCACGATATGATATGACCCGTACGGGATTCGAACCCGTGTTACCGCCGTGAAAGGGCGGTGTCTTAACCGCTTGACCAACGGGCCGTAATATAATATATGGCGGAGAAGGAGGGATTTGAACCCTCGCGCCGCTTACGCGACCTACACCCTTAGCAGGGGCGCCTCTTCAGCCACTTGAGTACTTCCCCATATGGCTCCGCAGGTAGGACTCGAACCTACGACCGATCGGTTAACAGCCGATAGCTCTACCACTGAGCTACTGCGGAATAATCATTACAGACTTCCTTTATTATATAAAGGGCATCTTGTCCTGTCAAGACTTATTCTTAATAATTAAGTCCCATCAGCGACGGCTTTTATAATTTATCACAGCATACTATTCCGCGTCAACCCTTTTTATAAAGATAGATTTTCCCTCCGCATTTTCCACAGACAAGTCTAGTAGTATCTACCTTTCTCTTCCTTTTATAAATAAGCGAACAGCTTTTACATTTATAAATGAGGGGAGCACTATTTGACTTTATTTCTTTCTTTAGAGGTTTGCAAAACCTTGGTGCTCCGACTTCTTTTAGCAAGTCTTTAAAATCTTTATCTCCATGTTTATATCCTTTCCCCTCTAAATGTAAATGGTAGTGACATAATTCATGTTTAATGATACCGATTATTTCTTCTAGACCATGTTCGATATAGTATTTTGGATTAATATCTATATTATGACTTCTTAATAGATACCTTCCTCCAGTCGTTCTAAGTCTTTTATTAAAGGTCACTTGATGATTAAATGGTTTATGAAAATAGTTCAAGGATATTTCTTCAACAAGTTGTTGAAGCTTCATATCATCCATTATTGATTCCCCCAACTTTTAGTAACTCTGTACTAGCAATCCGCATACATTATAAACACCCATACTCCATTATAAAGCGAGACTTCTATAGTAGGAAGTTTCTTTATCCACTGATTATTATAAATAATAATAAGCATATACGGCCAGCCCCCCAGTCTACATCAGACCCTCTACGTCTTAAAGTAGTGAATGACTGCCCGTTAATTTGCGATAATAAATAAGGAGGAATGATCAATGCCATCATGGTTACAAAATCAAATGCAGCGAGCATTTTATGAAAAAAATCGTTATCAAATCAAATTATTGAATCAATGTTGGTTTTTTTATAAAGAAAAACACTGCTCATAAAGCAGTGTTTTAACTTTTCACCATTGTTAAGGCTACTCTTCCCTTTTTAAAATCAACATCATCTACCCATACTGTTACTACATCACCAACAGCTACAATATCAAGAGGATGTTTTACAAAGGATTTACTTAATTTAGAGATATGAACAAGACCGTCCTGCTTAACACCAATATCGACAAAGGCACCAAAATCCACTACATTTCTTACCGTTCCTTGTAATTCCATTCCTTGTTGCAAGTCTTCTAATTTCAGTACATCCTTCTTCAATAATGGTTTTGCAACATCATCACGGGGATCCCTTTCAGGACGTATTAACGCATCACAAATATCTTTAAGAGTTAACTCACCTATCGAAAGAACATCTGCTACTTCCTTGTGATTGATACTTTTGACTTTGTTTTTTAAATCTTCACTTCCCAAATCAGATACAGTCGCGCCTAATTGATCTAGTAATTTGTTTACCTCTGGATATCTTTCAGGATGAATACTTGTTCGATCAAGAGGTTGATTACCCTCATTTACTCTTAGAAAGCCAATACATTGCTCATACGTTTTAGCTCCTAAACGAGGTATGTCTTTTAATTGTTTTCTATTAGAAAAACGTCCGAGTTCCTCTCTCTTTTTAACAATATTATTAGCCACCGCTTTACTTAAGCCAGCCACATACTGAAGGAGTGAAGATGAAGCAGTATTAACATTCACACCAACTTGGTTTACTACTGTTTCAACAACAAATGTTAATGATTCATTTAACTTTTTTTGCGAAACATCATGCTGGTATTGCCCAACTCCAACAGACTTTGGATCAATTTTCACTAGTTCAGCCAAAGGATCTTGGAGTCTTCTTGCAATCGAAACTGCACTTCTCTCTTCAACTTGTAAATCAGGAAATTCTTCTCTAGCTAAATCTGAAGCAGAATATACACTTGCTCCTGCTTCATTCACAATTATGTACGATACTTCACTATCAATTTCTTTTAAGATATCTACAATAAATTGTTCAGTTTCTCTTGATGCTGTACCATTTCCAATTGCCACAATTTCCATTTCATACTTTTTCAATAAATCCGTAACTGCTTCTTTCGCTTGTTCTTTCTTGCTATCAGAAGTATGAGGATAAACGACTCCGATATAAAGCACTTTTCCTGTTTGATCAACAACAGCTAATTTACACCCTGTTCTAAATGCAGGATCTACACCAAGGACCATTCTCCCTTTTAATGGTGGCTGTAAAAGTAAATTTTTGAGATTTTCCGAAAATATATGGATGGCACGATCTTCTGCCTTTTCTGATAACTCTTTTCTAATTTCTCTCTCAATAGATGGTTGGATTAATCGTTTATATGCACCTTCAATCGCCTCTACCATAACATCATGAACGATTGAATGATTAATCTTCAATTCTTGTTTTTGGATATATTCTACAATTTGTTCGATTGGGGCCTGAATTGAGATGCGAAGAATGTCTTCCTTTTCGCCACGGTTAATTGCTAGTACACGATGTGGGACAATTTTTTGAATCGGCTCTTCGTACTCATAATACATTTCATATATATTTTTTTCGTCTTTTTCTTCATCTTTCACAACTGAGGAGATGCTTCCCTTTTTAAACGTGATATCACGGATCCATTGGCGATACTTTGGTTGATCAGATATATGCTCTGCAATGATATCTTTTGCACCTTGAATTGCCTCTTCAACTGATTTAACTTCTTTTTCTTCATTAAGAAATTCTTTAGCCTTTTCGATCATATCTCCTTGAGCAGGTAACTGGTGAATCCACTCCGCAAATGGTTCAAGTCCTTTTTCCTTTGCGACAGTTGCCTTTGTACGTCTTTTTTGTTTATATGGTCGATACAAATCTTCAACCTGTTGCAGCTTTGTTGACTTATGAATGTCAGCTGCAAGCTGTTCCGTTAATTTCCCTTGCTCTTCGATAAGACGAATTACTTCATCTTTTCGATTTTCAAGGTTTTGCATGTACTCCCACTTTTCGGAAATGTCGCGGATTTGCACCTCATCTAGTGCACCAGTTTGTTCTTTTCGATATCGAGCAATAAAAGGAACTGTGTTTCCCTCTTCAAGTAGTTTTATTACATTTGTTACTTGCTTGAAATGAATAGCCAGTTCTGTACTAATATGTTGAATGATTTGATTTTGTTTGTCTATCATTGATAAGCCTCCAGTGATTTGATGCCGATCGTGTCATTTATTTAAGGTCTGAGCAGGTATGTTAACCCTTTTAGAGAAACATATGTAAACATTTTACCAAAAATAGATGGTCTATTAAAATGTTTCGAAAGATAATAAGAATTTTACTTTTTCCTTTAAACAAAATAATAGTCGCCCAACTACTCTAATCACATTAAAATAGTTGACCGACTATATATGTTAAATCATCGCCTCGATTTTCTGTGTATGATTCTAAGTTTCTTGATAAATCTTCTACAGATTGACCTTTGTTTAATAATGATTTAATCCCTGGTAATAATAAACCGTCTGAATGAATAATAAATTTAGACCCTTTCTCATACGAGAAGGTTTGAGTTCTGTATTTTTGAGGTTTTCCGGAAAGGTAACCTAATAAAGGAAGAGGATATATAAACGATCCAGATGGTGCACAGAGTATAAAACGGATATTTCCAACTGAACTATACGTGAACTGTCTATTTTTAAAATCAATTTTCAAAATAGACACCGTGGCACCACGTTTATCTTTCATTTCTTGATTGCATAGTTCCATCATCAATTCGACATCTTCACCATGCATTTGTTCAACTATCGCACTCACAGCAGAAGACGATTCATTCGCATGTTCTCCACTTCCTAAGCCATCCGCCAAAGCACAAATAAAGTAATCCTCTGTTGCCTTTAAATAAAAACTATCACCACAACAAATTTTTCCTTCTTTAGGTAACTGAAATGCTAGAGTATGTACATAGTTGTTAGATTCTCGTACAATCATCTATTTAACTCCGGCGGCATGTCATTTAAAAGTGCTTCTTTTAACTTTTGAATCGCTCTTCGCTGTAATCTTGAAACATGCATTTGTGAGATACCTAGCTGTTCACCTGTTTCTTTTTGACTCATATTCTTACTAAACGTACAAGCAATAATCTCTTTTTCTCTGTCTGTTAGGACATGCAGCACACTTTGCAGCATAAGCTTTTGATTCACTTTTTCATATCCTTGATCTTGCGAGCCTATAATATCAAGCAGGGTGACAGTACTTCCTTCCGAATCAGCTTCTATCGCATGGTCAACAGATAAAGCCTGATAGCTTTTACCCATTTCCATTGTTTCTAATACTTCTTCTTCTGTCACACCTATATAATCTGCTATCTCTTGTACTTTAGGCGACCTTTGATTTTCATTTGTTAGTGCATCAACGGCCACCTTAATCTTAGGCCCTAATTCTTTTATCCGTCTTGGAACATGAACACTCCATGTTTTGTCTCTTAAAAACCGCTTAATTTCACCGATTATAGTCGGAATAGCGAATGCTTCAAACGGTTTCCCGATTGTTGGGTCATATCTCCTTATTGCACCTAATAACCCAATCATTCCAACCTGTTTAAGGTCTTCGTGGAAACTTTTACCTTTCGAGTACTTTTTAGCCAATGATTGAACTAGACCTGTATAATGCTCTACTAGTGCTAATTGTGAATGTTTATTCTCAGTTTGTTGGAAGTCAATAATCAACTCATAAACTTCTTCTTTAGTTAGCTTCATAGTTTGAGATGGTTGTGCCATGATCTATTCGCTCCTCGCTTAAATACTTAATCATGAAGACCGTAACCCCTGAGTTAACAAGTACACGGACTTCATCCATGAGCGTTTCCATCAAATAGAGACCTAACCCTCCTTCTGGAAGCTGGTCTACTTGACTTGAAGCTGAATAAGGACCAAGTTCTTTTTTTGTCTTTTCAAAATCAAAGCTCTTTCCGTTATCAGCAATCATCACCTCTAAGCGGTCAGAATAAAGACCGAACCCAACAACAACTTCACCGCCTTCATTTTGTTTATAAGCGTGTTGCACAGCGTTGGTACAAGCTTCACTAGTGGCAATTTTCAAATCTTCTATTATCTCATATGAATATCCCATTCTACTTGCAATGCCAGATAACGTTAATCTTATAATTCCTACGTATTCTGGTTTAGCCGGAATCTTCATTTCTATATAATCTACTAATTCTTTCATTGTACCCCACCCTCTGACTTTGTAGAAATATCAATGATGTCACTTAGCCCAGTAATACTAAACAAACGTTCCAAACGGTCTGTTAGTTCTACAAGCTTGAGTTGACCACCCTCACTTCTTACTGCCTTTAACAAACCAACAAAAACACCTAGACCAGTACTATCCATATAGGACACATTTTTCAAATTAACAATTATATTAGGTTTAGACTCATTAGTTAATGGTGTTAATGCTTCCCTTAACTTCGGAGCTGTGTATGCATCAATTTCCCCTGCAACAGAAACAATCGTCTTGTCAATTTGTTTATCTATATCAACCTTTACATTCATCCGTAATCACCCCAAAAAGAATTATTATGTTATTACATACCCATATGAAATACACATTAAACCATTCTTTTAAGAATTATTAACGTAAAATCATCCCTTAATTGGAAATCCTGCATTTTTTCAAAATTCCGATAAATCTTTTCAACAATTTGTTGTGACGGAAGGTCTTTGTATCGGCGTATAAAATCGGTAATAACAGATCTCTCAACAAACCCTTCATCTGTCCGTGATTCCGTTACACCATCTGATAGAAGAACAATCATATCACCAGGCAGAACAGGTTTTTCATATTTCTCATATTTCACATTTCTATCTATCCCTAAAACAAGACCCTTTGCAGTCATGTCTTCAAATGTATCTGAAATAGAATGATAATAAAAACCAGGTTCATGGCCAGCAGAAGCAAATGTAAATACATGTTGCTTCGTGTTATATATGCCATAAAACATTGTTATAAACATACTTGGATCTACATTACGTTCAACAACTCTATTTAAATTTTCTAAAATTTGATTAGGATTTCTTCGGGATTCAGGAAAACTATCCATTGCATATTTTATCATGGACATACAAAGTGCAGCAGGAATCCCTTTCCCGATTACATCAGCAACAGCGATACTAATCCCTTGTTCATCCTCAACAAAATGATGATAATCACCGTTCATTTGTTTAGCGGGAACACTAATTGCTCCAATATCCAATGAATCAACATTTGGAATTGACGTCTCTAACAATGTTTGTTGAACATTTGCAGCAATTTGTATTTCAGATTTAATCTCAATTTGCTGATCACGCAAGCTTTGATGTTCTTGATATGCAAGTCCGTAGCCCATCATCACTTCAAGTAAGAAATCAAACGATGATAAAACCTCATTCTGAATTTCTGGGAAAAGCTCATGCAAAATTTTCCGATGTGTACTCACGATCTCCTCTGGTGGAACTTGGTGCTCGATCGTTTTCCGACTAAACTTTTGCCCTTGATACAGCGCAATTTCGGTTGGTTCATTTATGTAATTTCTTAATAACTCTCGATATTTCGTTTCTAAAAAATCACGATAATCCATTTTATCCTCCTACCGAAGCCATTTCACCGCCTGAATATCTGTTCCTTCTCCTACCGAGGATGTTATATCAAAATCATCCATTAAGCGTTTGACTCCCGGCAAACCAGCACCTAATCCACCTGATGTCGAAAACCCATCTTCCATGACTTTACGGATATCTGGTATTCCGGGTCCTTTATCAATGGCTGTAATTTTTAAACCTTTTTTGCCAAGGTCACTGATGCGCTCAATCCACATTTCACCATGCCCTGCATATAAATAGATATTCCGAGCAAGTTCAGAAATAGCAGTTGTAATTCTCGCTTGATCAACTGTTCCAAACCCAAGCTCTTTTGCAACATTCCGACCTAGCTGTCGTGCTGCAACAATGTCCCATTCGGTGACAATTTTAACACAGGATTGGTTCTCCATACTTCACTCCCCCAACTCCCGTTGTAAAGTTTCAAGCCCTTTTTCTAAATCTAGGGCAGTCTGAACATCCTCAAGCTGAATACCTAATTCAATTAATGTAATGGCTACAGCAGGTTGAATGCCTGTTAACACAACTTTTGCACCCATAAGCCTAGACATATTAATAACATCGCCAAGTACTTTTGCTATGAATGAATCAATCACATCAATAGATGTTAAATCGATCACAACACCATTGGCACCAGTTTCATATATTTTTTGCAGTAAATCTTCTTGAAATTGAAGTGCAGTTTGATCATCTAGTTCCCATTGAATCGATACAAGCAAACAATTACGCAACTTCAAAATTGGTATTCTAGCAATCATCCTTTATTCCTCCAACCTAACAATTTGGCGATCTGTCATTTCAAGGGCATACTCTATCCCTTTTTGTAAACTATTTTTTGTTGTAAGCTGACTTAAATCTATCCCAAGATTTACGATTGTTTGAGCGATTTCGGGTCTTATTCCGACAAGCAAGCATTTCGCACCTACAAGACGAACAGCTTCTGATGCTTGTATGATATGATGGGCCACCATTGTATCAACTACTGGTACTCCCGTAATATCAATTAAAACGACTTCAGCACGATGTTTCACAACACCTTGCAGAAGATTCTCCATTATACTTTTTGCTCTCTCCGTATCAATTGTACCAACTAGCGGCATGACTGTAATATTATCAAATACCGGAATTAATGGGGCTGATAATTCCTGAAGTGCAATTTTTTGAAGAGAAACAGTTCTTTCCCATGAGGATGCGTACTGATGAAGCACCTCGCTCGTAATAGGAGAAATCAATTTATCAAATTCCCAAACAAGCGACATTTTCTCTTCTTCAGTCTTATCTACTGTCATCATTTCAAAAATTATTTTGTTTAGTTCACTTAATCCAGCTAGGATTAATTTCAAAGACCACCCTAATTGGACTATTTTTATAGAAAATTCATTTATTTTACTTATGAGATCATCTTCAGGTCGTCTAAATTTTTGGTGTAAAATCACAATAAAATCATTACATATATTATAATAAACTTGATCAGATATAACAGATGAAACTCTTTCATTATCAAGTTCTTTCATCTTTTCAGTCCACTTGTCCAACAATTCATCACGATTCATTTCTATAAATCTAAGAAACGGATTAGAAACTTGAGTCATTCTTAATAATCCTCCTTTACTTCTACCTAATACGATACTTCTTATTTTATTATATCGACTTTCCTTTAATAGATAAAACAAAAAAGGTTGCTACATCAAGCAACCTTTTTAATTTTTAATATATTTTTTAAAATCGCTAAAAATCAATAAGTCCTAAGCTTATTTGCAAGGCTTCATCTACTTTATCCATCATCTCATCATCAAGATGGGTAATTTTATCAGTCAGCCTTTGCTTATCAATCGTTCGAATCTGTTCAAGAAGGATAACAGAATCCCTTTCAAACCCGTAACGCTTTGCATCAATCTCAACATGAGTTGGCAACTTCGCTTTTTGAATTTGGGCTGTAATTGCCGCTATAATTACTGTAGGACTAAAGCGGTTTCCAATATCATTCTGTATAATTAATACCGGACGTACGCCACCTTGCTCAGAACCTACTACAGGGGAAAGATCAGCAAAATAAACGTCGCCTCGTTTAACAATCAAATGATTAACCCCCGCTTACTAAGCGTTCAACGGTATGGTCAGCCTCAGATTCTGCCAGAAATGCTTCAGATGCAATGTTTAGATTAATTTTCGCCATCTCCATGTAACCACGTCTCATAGATTCGCGAATTTGGCGCATTTTACGCTCACGAATATACATCTTCGTTGCTTGATAAATAAGCTCGTTTCTGTTCCCATTCTCCTGTTTTACAAGTCCATCCAATTCTGATACTAATGCTTGAGGTAACTGAATTAAGATTTCTGTTGTTGCGCTGGATTCAGACACAAACATACACCTCCACCAAACTTAACCATCCAATATTCATTCCAAATTTAATAATACCATTAACTGCCCAAGATGCAAAGTCTTTTAATAAGAAAACCGCAAGCTCCTAGATGATTTTTGACCAGGTTTAAGACAAAAAAGATAGTTCATTTTCTTCCCTCAAAATCAAATGGCAGCAAAAGGTAACAAAAGCTATACATCTTATTTTTTCAAAAACGGAAGCACCTTTAAAATAAAAAAGAATTCCTGCGAATGACAAATCGGTTAAGGACACCATCAATTTATATGCAATTTATTTGAAAGCCATTCTCTATTATCGTCATATACAGGTTATTTATTCATATTTATGATAGCATTTCACATCTTAACTTTCTTTGGATACATTAGATAAAAGAGGATTGCTCAATTCAATGATCTTCTTGTCTCTCACAAACTTACGAGGAACACGTGAAGAGATCATACAGGTAACCTCATAATTAATTGTATTAAGTCGCTTTGCAACTTCATCAACAGATATTCTTTCATTATGCTGTTTACCTATGAACGTAACTGTTGTTCCTACAGGAATTTCGTAAGGAAGTCTCACCATACATTGATCCATGCAAATTCTTCCGACCAATGGTGCACGTCTACCTTCAATTAACACATCTGAATCCCTCAAGCTCCTTATCCAGCCATCCGCATATCCAATTGGAATTGTTCCAATCCATTCATCTTCTTCTGCCTCATATGTTGCTCCATAGCTAACCTTTGTACCTTTGGGAATCCTTTTAACATGGACTAACTTCGCATGTAAAGAAAAAGCCTCTTCAAGAATAAAAGGTAACTCATTCTTTATTTCAGCAGAAGGTGATAAACCGTACATTGAGATCCCAAGTCTCACAGCATTATACAACTTACCAGGAAAACGAAGCCCTGTAGCGCTATTCCCACAATGAACAAGCAAACCTTGATGTGAAACAGCACGTAGTAACTCCTGAAACTTTTCATATTGGGCATGAAAATAATGTAAATCCTTTTCATCTGCTGTTGCAAAATGTGTAAAGATACCTGTAATAGTGAACTCTGAAGATTCTTTAACAAAATTAAATATGGTTGCAAGGTCTTCTGATTCTCTAACTCCTAATCGACTCATTCCGGTATCAAGCTTTACATGTAGTTGAAGTTCTCCTGCTTCAATATATTGTTTAGCTTCATTTAGCCAATCTAATGAAAAGACGGTTAACGTAATATTATACGTAATAGCCAATTGGGCATCTGCTGCTCTTGTAGCTCCTAAAATTAATATCGGTGCTTCAATCCCCGAATGTCTCAGCGCTATTGCTTCATCTAAAAACGCGACAGCTAACATTGTCGCACCTGAAGTAAGCGCAGATTCTGCAACCTTTAAAGCTCCATGACCATAGCCATTTGCTTTTACAACTGCAATAATTTCAGTATCTTCTCCAATATGATGTTTCATTGATTTTACATTATGTGAAATGGCATCTAAATTAACTTCCACCCAAGTATCACGATAAAAATCATGCTGCATTATTCTTCACTTCCTCATCCTAACATTACTATAGTATAATTATCGCGATTAAGATGTGGAAATGTCAAATGGTGAAAAGGTAAATGACAAAAAGAAGAGAAATAATATCGTCTTTCAAAAAAAAGATTTACATTCAAATATGTGAGCAATAAAAAATCGGATGGTTCGCACCACCCGATTTTTTATCCCGCATGAAATGACAGTGATACCCTATCTCTAAGTTTGATTAAAACAAAGAAGCAAAGGGTGGAAGTTAACTGCCCTTAAATGTCTGACGAACGATTAATGTCCAAGTCAGGCGAAATACACAGAATGTTGCGTTCTATACGTGATAAGCCTCGCTTTATTTAGCAGCTTGGCCTTGAACAGATTTGGCAACCATAAGCATTTCTTCTTCTGTCAAATCTTCGGAAGCAAGCATATAGTCAACACCGTCATGTGACCAAGTTAAAGTATTTTCAGACATCGCTCCAATTGTAAACCCAAGATCTGCCGGGTGGCCATTTACAAATGTTGAAGTTGATGCAGATGCAGGTGTGGCAATCTCTGCATTTTCCTGAATTAAAGTAAAGGATTTTTCTCCGCCAAATGTTAGAATGACACGCTTTCCATTTTCAGTATTCATTTCTTTTTCCTCTACTAACTCAACACCATTAGGTTGTTCCAGCGGATATTTAACCGCAAATGGTTCACGGTCACCTGAAGCCATTGTTGGTACCTCAATTTGAGCACTTGACATATTTTTTTCCACATCGAATGAATTATCATCAAATGAAGCATTAAATTCAAAGCTTGTAAATTCAACAACAACAAGTGGATTACGGTCTGTATCCATTACCTTAACCATAGAAGGTGATAAATCCTTTTTATTAAAAGTTATCTCTTGAGTAGGCAACATTTTATTATTTTGATAATTTGTTTTTGTTTCAAAAACGTATTTATTTTCGGCTACCTTAAACTTCGCCTCTGGATCATTTAATATGTCTTTCACCAATGATTCATGAAGGTAAGCTTGACTACTATTTTGCGGCCAGTCACTTTGGAAACGGAAGCTTTTGTTAAGTGCTGGAGTTAACACAAACACTCCCTCATCATTACGTAAAATCATTTGGCTTTGTTCTTTTTGGGAGTTTTTAAGATTAACCCTGTAATACGTAGGTCCTTTGTGCCAAATTTCAATTTCATACTCTTGAGGCTCACTGCCAGTTTGAAGCGTCATCTTCCCTTTGGCCTTATACCCCGACATCTCATCAATCTTCTTTTCTAACGCTTGAACTACATCTGCCTGAGATTTTTCTCCACATCCTGCAAGCATGAGTACTGTTAAAAGCCCTACTAAAAGTAACACCCAGCTTTTTTTCAACATATTCAACCCCTTTGCCTCATATCACGTTAAAAAGGAAGAAATCGTTTGCTAGACCTCATCTTTACCAAAAGGCTAGGCTCTAAAATGATGGATATTTTAAGCCAAAGATCAAAAGATGAACTCCAAAAACAACCTGTCTTCCCTATCGCATTACCAAATATATGAGACAACCATTTCAAATATGCAGAAATAATTTATAAGCGAAAGCACCTTGTTCAGCTCTAACAAGCATAAGACAATTCTGAATAAAAGGTGTTTTTTACCTACAATTACGACTCGAGGAGCAGGCACAAACACGAATTCCAAGAGTCTCATTTTTCAACCTCTCGAATATGATTCAGCTCTATTTCTCTAAAATCACCTGTGCTGCTGCATTTTGACGAGTATGTGTAATAGAAACATGAATGTTATATGTAATAGGAAATTCTTTGAGTAGTTGAATATTCGGTTTTCCCTTTTCATCATTTAAAACTTCAATATCGTGAAAGCTGATTTCTTCCCCTATTCCTGTACCTAACGCCTTAGAAAATGCCTCTTTTGCAGCAAAACGTCCTGCTAAAAATTCAACTTTTCTTTCCTTAGATAAGGTTGTAAATTTTTCAATTTCACTTATTGTTAATATACGTTTAATAAATCCCGGTTGACTCTCAACGATTCTTCTAATTCGATCAAGTTCAATAATATCTAAACCAATTCCTACTATCATATTGACACAACACCTTCCAAAAACCTTTTATTGTACTATTTTAAACAACTCGTACATATCCGTGTTAGTATGATGCGACCACATTATTTTGCTTTTATGTTGATCTATAATTGTAACTTAACGGTTACCAAAATAAAAATGCTTGAAAAGGAGTATTCAAATGTTTACTAGAAGAGAAAGCTTTCGAACATTTCTTCAATTATATCCAGTTGTATCAATTCTTGTTTGTATTCACATCTTATTTTGGTTACTAGTCCAACTTCCCATTCCTGCTGTTCAAATTTTCTTCAGTTTATTAGATGGCTATAATGCAGGTATTGCAAGTGGAGAATATTGGCGGCTTGTAACACCTATTTTTTTGCACGTCAGCTTTGGTCACCTTTTTTTTAACTCACTCTCACTAATTTTGTTTGCTCCCGCACTCGAAAAAATGCTAAACAGACCCAAATTTATTTTATTCTATTTATGTACAGGCATCATCGCGGATATCGCTACCTTTCTCTTTGAACCTTCAAACTATTCTCATATAGGTGCTTCAGGAGCGATTTTCGGATTATTTGGCGCCTATCTCTTCATCGTATATTTTAGAAGGGGAACGATTGACCAAGCAAATTCACAACTGATTATCAGCATTTTAGTGATTGGACTCATCATGACCTTTTTCAACCCTAACATTAACATTGTTGCTCATATTTTTGGATTAATCGGAGGCCTTGCCATCGCACCTCTCTTTATAAGAAAACAACAACAATTTGTTCATCAAACATATTACACTCCTAGTCCTCCTTCTAGAGGTACGCTAAAAAAATTAAAGCTATATCATGCTTTCTGGATCATTTTCATTTTATTAATCGTAATTGGCTTAATCTTTAGATTTGGGTAAAAAAATCAGACATGGTTTGATTACCATGTCTGATTTATTAATGATCATTTCGTCTTGAATAGGAGTACCAACCAACTAAATGCTCGAGATCATAAAGTTCGATATCTTTAACAGTAAATTGTTTACCGCCAATTCCTGATTTTATAGAGATTTGAAATGTTCTTAATGATTGCTTCTTTTGAAAATATGAGGTCTTGCATTTCATCGATTGAATTCTATTTCGGTAAACCAGAACCGATGTCTTTGAGAATATCCGAAATTGCATCTGCAGCTGATGACCCCTTAAGTGCCAACCTGAGTTTTTATAAGAAGAATAACCCCAATATGCCCCAATTGGCAGTAAGAGCAACGAAAGAAATCCCCAAGGAGCTAAAAAATAAATAGCTGGGATGCATAAAATAGCCAATGGAATTACTTTTCTAGATACATATTTTATCATCGACCTTTTCGGTAAACGATGTAATTCATCATCACTGCTAAATAAAGGTAAATATTGAGATAAGAGTGGCGCAACCTCTTTTTTGGGGACAATCGGAAAGAGAATCATGGAAGATCCCTCATCCGCAACACTGCTTCCTGCACTTTCAATATAAACTGTTACATACCCCAATAGCTGTCGCAATGGATTTTGAACAATCCTAATCGCTTGAATTCGTGAAATAGGAATAGATACTTGATGTTTTTCAAAAATCCCTCTTGATACTTTTAGTTCTTCCCCTTCTTTTACGAGAGTAAAATAAGCATATTTTAAGAGAACCCCAATAACACTTAAAACCCATGCAATAAAAAAGGCAATAAAGATAAGTACAGCATAAATGGTGAGACTTGCATTTTCTAAATATTCAAATTGATGGATGATTTCTTCATATGGGATAATCTCATCAAATTGTGATAAAAAGGCAGCAATAGCTGATAAGACCACCCCTATTCCACTAGAGGTTGATGCAGCAACAAGCAAATCTTTAGGCTTTATCTTGTAAGTTGGAATTTCCGACGTTTCAACAAGTGGAACATCACTTGGTTCAGAGGATTCTTGCTTATAAACGGCAATTGCTTTTTGAATTCTTTCAGCTTCATGTTGTTTAATCGCTGTTAAAACAGCTTCAGCCTCCATTCCTCCTCCTGCTGTTTCAACCTGAACCTTTACTAAGCGGAAAATTTGTTGAACGATACCTGCACTTATGTTAATCGTCTGAATTCGCTCAATGGGTATATAGCGTTTTTTCTTAATAAACACACCATTCTCGATCCTAAGTTCGCCTTCCTCCAACCAATAAGTAAATTTCCACCAATCTAAAAAACTAATAATAACAATTAGGAGAAAAATGACCGTTATACAAATAATAAAAAGGAATTCAAATTGATCGTAATTTCCTAAAAAATAGAAAAGAACAACCGGAATGATATAAGATTTAATAATTCGAATAAAACTTAAAATGACTCCTACAGGATGTATTCGCTTCGGTTCAAACATCATCGTCTGTCACCCTTGCTAGTTTAGAAATTCGATCTCTAAGCAGATCCGCTTCTTCTAGATCTAAAGCAGGGATTTCATGCTTCGTTGCAGCTGTCGAAATTTCAACAGTAGCTAATTTATATTTTCGTAACAAGGGACCTTGATTTGTTTCAACATGTTGAACTCTCACCATCGGAATAAGGACCCTTTTTATAACAATTAGACCATACTGTAAATCTATCTCATGTTCATGGACCTCATACCGCCAGAATCGATGCTTAAAATTCGGAACGACGAATATTGTCATAAAAGAAGTAATAACCCAGATAATGGCTAATGCAACTGTAATCCAATAGGTTAATTCTAAAAAATAGACACCGATCCCTACAGAAATTACGCACGCAAAAAAAATGATCGCCCCAATTAGTGCACTTTGCCTCCAAACGGTTAGAGCCTTCAAACTAATTTTATTTTTAGGTAGCTCTCTCACTCTTTTCTCCTCCTGCTAATATATGTAAATATTCCTATTTGATTATAGCATATGGAGATACCTTTCAAATGATCATTTATTAATAAAGCGAGACTTCAATCTCGATTGATAGCGAGACTTATCGGATCTTTACAGGCAGTTATCCCCTACCAATATGCTTTGTTTCCCCAAAAAAATCTTAATCTGGGGATTTAATGCCTGTTATAGATGGGATAAAGCGAGACTTCAATTAGCGGGAGTTCTCCTCATCCCGCTAATTGATAGCGAGACTTATCGGAACTTTACAGGTAATTATCCCAAATCTTAAGGTAGGGATTTCCCCCCCTGCTCTGATGAGAGTACTCTTTTTCTTATAACAAAAAAGCCGAATCCAAATTTGGACTCGACCTCAATTATATTATTTAGAATTTGAGTAACGACGTTTATTGTTATCTCTGCTTCCTTTACTTCTGTCACGATCTCCGTATGCGCGGTTGTTGTTTTTCTTAGCTCCTGATCCGCCACTTCCACTACGATTATAGTCTCCTCTTCTTCTGTTGCTAGAAGAACGACCTTTGTTTTTAGACTTAGAGAATGCAGGTGCTTCATCTGTTAACTTGACTTCTACAGCGCTAGGCTCTTTTGTCATGAATTTAAGAGCAGCAGCTACAACTACTTGTGCATCAAATTCTTCAAGAAGCTCTTCAGCAGTACGCTTATAGAAAGCAAGGTTATCACTTTCAACAATCGAACGAATCTTTTCAACAGTCATTTGTTGTTGACTTTCAATTGCTTCATCAACTGTTGGCGGCTTCATGCGATCCATTTTACGTTTTGTTGTACGCTCAATGTTTTTCACGATATCCATTTCTCTTGGTGTAACAAATGTCATCGCCATACCAGTTTTACCAGCACGTCCAGTACGTCCGATACGGTGAACATAACTTTCCGGATCCTGCGGAACGTCAAAGTTGTACACGTGAGTAACACCTGAAATATCTAACCCACGAGCAGCAACATCTGTTGCAACTAATACTTCAATTGCGCCTTCTTTAAATTTACGTAAAGTAGACATACGTTTCGCTTGTGTTAAATCACCATGAATCCCTTCTGCTGTATAACCTCTTAATGTTAATGCCTCAGACAACTCGTCAACACGACGTTTTGTACGACCAAAAACAATAGCAAGCTCAGGAGATTGGATATCAAGTAATCTTGTCAGGATGTCAAATTTCTTTCTTTCCTGAGTTTCTAAGTAGTACTGAGTAATGTTAGGCACAGTCATTTCCTTCGCCTTAACTTTAACTAACTCAGGATTTTGCATGAATTTCTCTGCAATGCGACGAATTGGATCTGGCATTGTTGCAGAGAAAAGAAGAGTTTGGCGTTCTGGCGGCACATTAGAAAGAATTGATTCAATATCTTCAATAAAGCCCATGTTTAACATTTCATCTGCTTCATCCAATACCATTGTATGAACAGTGTTTAAACGGATTGTTTTACGGTTGATATGATCCAATAATCGGCCAGGTGTCCCAACAATAATATGTGGATTTTTTTTCAGTGAACGAATTTGTCTATTAATATCTTGACCACCATAAATCGGAAGAACACGAGAACGTTTATGGTAACCGATTTTGTATAGTTCTTCAGATACTTGAATAGCAAGTTCACGAGTCGGAGCAACAACAACCGCTTGGATGCCTTCATTTTTCACGTCAATTTTTTCAATAAGAGGGATACCAAATGCAGCTGTTTTTCCTGTTCCTGTTTGTGCTTGACCAATTACATCTTTGTTCTGTAAAGCTAATGGAATCGTTTGTGCTTGGATTGGAGATGGTTCCTCAAAACCCATTTTACTTACTGATTGCATTAGTGACGAACTTAAACCTAATTCTTGAAACGTTAATGTCAATGTATTCATACTCCTTCTATATCGTTTACTGTAAACATTTACAGACCTTATAGGTAACAGATTTCTAAATCGTCTTCATAATGAAACGATGTTTATAGTAATTTTAACACTAAGGGTCACACCCATTAGCTATAAAGTAGATTATCAACTGCTGTGTCATCATGAAAAACAGTCAGATATAAAAAACTGCGCTGATTATTTGTGTAATTAACAATGGAAAATAACCGCTATCTTGTTGAAATTATTATATTTCCCCATTTCCTTTACACAAAAAATGCCCTCTTTCAAACAAGGGCAGCAGTTTACCTTATTTAAAGCCCGCAAACACTTTAAATGTTATCATACCACTACCAGTTTCTTATTTCAACTCAATGTAAGACAGCATTCTCTAAAACGGCATGCTTTAAACCAAATTTATCCTATTACTTTTTTCCCATCTTACTGTACCTTAACAGGATGGTTCAATTTTTCTTTCGTACCCTCGTATAGAAATGTTTCGACATACTCTTTTAGATCTTCATACTCTTCTCCGTGGCAAACATGGTGTTTAGAGCAAGGAAGTAACCGAAGTACCTTCTCTTTAGAAGGAATAGTTTTATACAAATAATGTGCGCTTTTTACAGGTACTATTCCATCGCATTCTCCCTGAATGATGAGAACGGGTAATGTTAATTCATTAAGATACGGCTTTACTTTTTTTACTAATTTTTGGAATTCAAATGTTGCACGTAAAGGTGTCTCGAGTAATTTCCTTTTATATCGATTGTATAACTCGTTTTGATTGAGATTTCCATTCCAGAAATCTTTTATCATTTCTTTACAATCCAACAATATTTGTTTCGGATTAACATAATAAATGGCTGCGCTTAAAAGAACCAGTTTCTTCACTTCATATTTGGCAGCTAAATATGATGCAATAACTCCCCCCATGGAAAACCCGATGACATACACTTCGTCAACCTCATCCATTAAAGCTAAAAGCTCTTGTTCAGCGCACTCAACCCATTCATTATATGTATGCCCTTTTAATGAAAGAGTTACTCCATGTCCAGGAAGAGTAGGAACCCTTACAAGCCACCCGGTCTTTTTCTTAATATCATTCGCTAATGGGTCTACTTCATATGGAGCGCCTGTAAATCCATGTATAAAAAGACATCCAATCATATGATTGTATACCTCCTTTTTAAGCCTGCACACATTGGGTGAAAATTTCTTTCATAATAATACATCGGTTATATTTTTTGCATTTTCTTATGAATTCATCCATTTTTGCCAAACTTAAATTAACGCATGAACAACTTCTTCAAGTTTCATCCCACGTGATGCTTTAACAAGGACAATATCGTCTTTGTTTAGCATTCTTTTTAATTCCCCAATTAAATCTTGTTTATTCTCAAAATGGTGGACAAATTCATCAGAGCGATTCTTTTTGGCACCCTTTGCAATTTCTGCACCTAATTTTCCATATGTAAAAATATGCGAAATTTCGCCATATTTAATAGAACTTCCTACTTGGTAATGATATTCCTTTTCTTCATCACCTAATTCAAGCATATCACCAAGAACAACAAATTTTTTATCGAAGCCTTTTAGATCTTCTAAAAGATTAATCGCCGCCATCATAGAAGTTGGACTTGCATTATACGCATCATTAATAACAGTTATACCACTATCAGATTGAATTAATTCCAACCGCATACCTGTAATTTTCATCTTTCCAAATCCTTCTTTGATCGCTTCCTCTTTCACTTCCAAAAATTTAGCGACCGCATATGCTGCTAAAGCATTATTAACATTATGTTTACCAAGAACAGGAATAAAGTACTCCGAATCAGCCACACAAAATGACGTTCCATTTACTTCTTGAACGACATTCGTAGGGAAGTATTTATTCCTGTGATCCTCACCAAATGTAATGGACGAAACAGATAAAGAAGGTACTCGTTCTTGTAATAAAGGTTCATCACCTTGGTAAATTAATACTCCATCATTCTTTAATCCCTCTACTATTTCCAGCTTTGCTTCTGCAATTCCCTCTCTAGAACCTAGGTCCATTAAATGGGCTTCCCCAATATTTGTAATGACAGCCAAGTCAGGTTTAGCAATGTTTGATAAAAGCTCAATTTCTCCTTTTCCGCTCATTCCCATTTCTAAAACCGCTACTTCTGTCTCCTCATCCATACTTAAAACGGTTAATGGCAGCCCGATATGGTTATTAAAATTCCCTTTAGTTTTATGTACTTTATACGTTGTTTCCAAAACAGCTGCAATCATATCTTTTGTCGTTGTTTTACCATTGCTTCCTGTTACACCGACTACTTTTACATTCAATTGATTTAAATACGCTTCAGCAAGGTCCTGTAATGCTTGTAATGTATCCTCAACTAATATAACCGGGATATTTTTTGGTGGATTAGGCTCTGTTTTTTTCCAAATAACGGCTTTTGCCCCTTTTTCAATTGCCTTTCCTACAAATTCATGACCGTTAAAAATGTCTCCTACTATAGGAAAAAACAAATTTCCCACTTCAACTTGGCGAGAATCCGTTGTCACGCCGGAAATGTGATGACTTTGATACTTCTCATCTAACCCGGCACCTTTAATCATGTCATTTATTTCAGCTAGTGTACGTTGAATCATTGTGTTCACTCCTTTTAACATAAAAATATCGTTGAAAAAGGAACTGATATTCAGTTCCTCTTATTTACATCTAGTTAGGTTTTTTTACTTTCTATATTCAACAAATCAAAAAGTGTGTTTAATTTGTTGCTTTTGTTCATAACGTTCAAGTGCAAGATCGACAAGCTTTTCGATTAATTGAGGATATTCTAAGCCTGTTTGCTTCCAAAGCATTGGAAACATGCTGAATGGTGTAAAGCCAGGCATTGTATTTACTTCATTAATTAATGCCTTTCCATCCTCTGTTAAGAAGAAATCAGCACGTACTAATCCAGAACCGTCAATTGCTTTAAATGACTTAATAGCCATTTCCTTAATTGTTTCATACTCTTCTTCTGTAATATTCCCCGGAATAATTAGGTCTGTATCTCCATCCTCATATTTCGCTTTATAGTCATAGAATTCCTTTTTAGGGGCAATTTCTCCGACAACAGAGCAAACAGGCTGGTCATTTCCAATTACCGCAATTTCAATTTCACGACCGATAATTCCCTCTTCAATAATAATTTTACGGTCAAATTCGAAGGCTTCTTTAAACGCATTTTCTAAAGATTGTCTATCTTTACATTTATTAATCCCTACGCTTGAACCCAGATTAGCAGGTTTAACAAAGCAAGGGTAGCCTAATGATTCTTCAACTTGGTTGTATGCAGCTTCAGGATCTTTTTCAAAATCGGATTTAATATATGCAACATAATTTGCTTGTGCTAATCCTGCTTGCGCAAATAGATTTTTCATGACTACTTTATCCATTCCTGCTGCAGAAGCTAACACACCATTCCCAACATATGGGATATTTAATAACTCAAGTAATCCTTGAACAGTCCCATCTTCACCATTAGGTCCATGTAGTAATGGGAAAATGACATCAATTTTCCCGTGCTCCTCTACTGTTGCAGGGAATAATTCTGAGTTTAATGAAACTGGAGAAACTGTAGTTCCTCCGTCTTGTAGCTTAAGTGTTTGCACTTCTTTGACAGGCGCCTCTAGAGCCTGCCCCCTTACCCATTCTCCATTTTCACTTATATAAATTGGATGTATATCAAATTTATTCATATCTAATGCATTTATAACTGCTAAGGCAGTTTGCAAAGACACATTATGCTCTGCAGACTTACCACCGTATATAAGACCTAACTTAATTTTCATAAAGAATTTCCTCCTCAAGTTTCATCATTCCTATTTTATCACTTTAATCAGAAATTGTTATTAACGATTCCTTTATTTCTTATATAAGTTTACGTAGTAAGGTGGTCCTTTTTAACGATATTTGCAAAGAATATTTTATTTAAGTAAAATAAGTACCATTTATTGCTACTATATCCTTCCCTATTCACTAAAGTATTAATTGGTTTTTCGGTACTCTTCCTAGTTTCCTTAATTATTTAAGATATAGCGTTTTTGAAAGACATAAAAATAGTTTTTTCACCATCTATATATGTAATAAAGGGCTATCTATTATTTCGTGGTATAGCCCTATACTTTGTTTAAATGAAAAACATATAGATTTCTTATTTTTTGTTTCTAAATTCATTAAAACTGATCTAAACTAAAGATGACAGTTATTTTGAAAGAAGGATCTATATGACGTACTTGTTTATTTTATTTGCTTTTATAGCTGGCATAGTATTACCTGTCCAAGCTAGTATTAATGCACAATTAAAAAACTATGTAGGTACCCCATTAATAGCATCTGCTATATCTTTTTTAGTAGGACTACTAGCACTTTTAATTGGTACACTTATACATGGAACATGGAATCTTGGAAAGAACCTTACATCTGCGCCATGGTGGATTTGGACAGGCGGGCTCTTAGGGGCATTTTATGTTTTAGCCACCATTATACTTATACCGAGACTTGGTGCTGCCACAACTGTAGCATGTGTTCTAGCTGGTCAAGTTGTGGTTTCAATAATTATTGACCATTTCGGTCTATTACAAGTAACCATTAACCAAATATCGATTCCTCGTTTAATTGGAGCTGTTCTTATTATTGTAGGAGTAATTTTAGTTCAAAAATTCTAAGGATGTGAATGTAGTTGAAACGAGTGAGTGTTTTTTGCGGTTCTAGTCCTGGTGCCAATAAGATTTATTCAGAAGAAGCAGAGCAACTTGGCGCTCAACTTGCTAAAGAAGATTTAACATTGGTTTATGGCGGAGCAACAGTTGGGATAATGGGCACTGTAGCTAACGCAGCCTTAAAAGAAGGCGGAAAAGTAATTGGGGTCATTCCAGAAATGTTAACAGGGCGTGAAAATGCTCATACTGGATTATCAGAATTAATTATCGTCAATTCGATGCATGAACGTAAAGCACAAATGGAAAAATTATCTGACGGTTTCATTGTTTTACCAGGGGGTCCTGGAACAATGGAAGAGTTTTTTGAAATGTATACATGGGCACAACTTGGCGAACATCAAAAACCGATAGGCTTATTAAACATCAATAACTACTATGATAAGCTGCTTACTTTCTTTGAACATATGATTGCGGAACAATTTCTAAAGCAGGAATACCGATCATTACTTATTGTAGAAAAAGATCCAAAGCAATTATTAAACAAATTTAGAAATTATGTCCCACCTAAGCTGCCAAAATGGATCTCACGCAAAGAAACGTAACAGTGAAACTACAGGCTTTATCTGCTTCGCTTTTTTGTACATGAATCTATCTTTATTTTTCGGGAAATATTTTGTCTAATATTGACGATAGAAATTTTTTATGAATCCGTTTTCCTCACATTTACATTTTATTTATTCGGGTACTTGAATATCATATGCAATTTGATAAACACTACTTACATAGAGGTGATGGATGTGAATCGAGGGATATGGACTGCTCTTTCAGGTATTGGAATTGCTCAAGGACTAAAAGTTTTCACACACAAAAAAGTAAATGATGTGTGGGATTGGAGACCTATTTTTTCAACAGGTGGAATGCCAAGCTCACATTCTGCTGGAGTATCAGCATTAGCTACCTATGTTGCAATGAAAAAAGGCTGGAATTCAACAGATTCGGCACTTGCCGTTATTTTTGGCATTATTGTCATGTATGATGCACAAGGAATTCGCAGGCATACTGGTGAAATTGCCAAAATTGTTAATGATCTTGACGCAGATATCGAAGTTCTCTCTGGTCATATGCCAGGTCTCTTTCATGTCAAACAAGAAAAAGAATTAAATGAACTTCTAGGTCACCAGCCAGCTGAAGTTGCGGGTGGAGCTTTATTAGGAATAGCTATTGGTCTCATTAGCGCCTTTCTTGAAGGTCGAAAAAACTAAAGGAGAAGTTCCCTAACATATCCAATGCACAGGAATTGAAGTTGCCTTTTCCTTCAATTCCTCTGTAACTATATATATAACCGGTATATTGAGGGATTATCTAAATAAAGAATCTATAGGATATATAACATTCTTTTTACTGCATAAACATCTTTACTGCCTGGTACCCAAAATACAGACCAAATCCAATCAGTGAAAAACCAGATATAATGGAAATCGTTGTTAGTAGCTTGTTGGTTAAGAACTTACGAAAAGTACTTGCGACACATGCCATTGTTAAATCCCAAATAAGCAATCCAAAAATAATTGCTGAACTATAGACGATTAGTTGATTCGGACTAAATGAAGCTTTTGCATTTGCTAAAACAGCCCCATAAATACCGAGCCAAAACATAATCGTAAGCGGATTCGATAAACTCATAAAAAAACCGGAGAAAAATGATTTAGAATATGTAGGACTTGTCCGTTGGTTTGACATTGAGATTTTGCCTGCCCCTAGAAGACTCTCTACCCCTGTATAAACTAATACAAAGAATCCAAACAACCATAGAAACGTTTTTAAAATGGGAATTTCAAGAAAATGAACTAAACCTAAATAAACAAATATCATATAAATAATGTCAGCTAGAGTTGCTCCTAAACCAACTAGCCATGCATTTAAAAATCCTCCTTTAATCCCCCTATCTAATTGTGCAGCATTAACTGGTCCTATTGGTGCAGCTAACGAAATCCCTAAAAAAATATAGCTGAAAATTAAGCTCATTTCTTTCCCCCCACATTAAAACAAGCAATTTTTTTGTGTGCTTGTACATTTTTATTCAAAGGGGAACATTTTATCACCATTTTCTGAATTCGGTTCATGTAGCTACGTTATAAAATGAAAATCAACCCATAAAATTTAATTTTGAGGTATTGATTAATTGAAAATTCTTACAAATACCATCATCATATGGTATAGTATGTTACACCTATTCTAGTTCAAATGTATTTATTGTTATAAAGAGGTGATCCATGTGCGAGCTATTGGATTAGGGATTTGTTCATCTTTTTTCTTTGCATTTACTTTTGTGTTAAATCGTTCAATGGAACTCTCAGGAGGAAGCTGGTTGTGGAGTGCATCTTTACGGTATTTTTTCATGCTTCCATTTTTATTTCTACTAGTGTTGGGCGGAAAAAGGTGGAAAACACTTATCGAAGAAATGAAAAAGAATCCTTTGAAATGGCTTTTATGGGGAACGGTAGGATTCGGACTTTTTTATGCTCCAATTTGCTTTGCCGGGGCATATGGGCCAGGCTGGTTAATAGCTTCTACTTGGCAAATAACCATTCTTTCCGGCTCACTCCTCGCACCACTGTTTTATGAGGAAATAAAAACGGCGAAAGGGCCAATAAGAATAAAAGGGCAAATTCCTTATAAAGGTTTAAGTATGTCGATCATTATCCTACTCGGCGTTGGAATGATGCAATTTGAGCACGCAAGCCACTTGTCTATAAAGCATGTACTGCTAAGTATTGTACCAGTCATAATCGCTTCGATTGCATATCCGTTAGGCAATCGAAAAATGATGGTCATTTGTGAGGGAAAATTAGATGTTTTTCAACGGGTACTTGGCATGACAATAGGTAGTTTACCTTTTTGGGTTATACTCGGTACGATTGCTATGTTTACTGATGGACTTCCTACAAAAACTCAAACAGTCCAATCCTTTTGGGTTGCAATATGCTCAGGAATAATAGCGACACTGCTGTTTTTCCAAGCAACGAATTTCGTCCAGCATAATATGGTGAAGCTAGCAGCTGTTGAAGCAACGCAGTCAATTCAAGTTCTCTTTGTACTAGTTGGTGAAATCATCTTTCTCAATGCACCGCTTCCAACCCCAATCTCTTTAGCAGGAATGATATTTGTTATTGGCGGCATGGTGTTACATAGTTATGTTTCAAGAACCGATCGTATCGATGCAATCCAACACATTGATTCTTCTAAACAATTTTCATAAAGTCAAATGAGCTGTAATCTATATAGCAAAGGTAAAAGCTCGCTTAATGCGGGCTTCCCAAATTTCCAAGTAGATAATACCCTTTCGTCATAAAAAACAAAACGCTTTTCTTCTTAAGCGTTTTCAATATTGTTAATAAATATTAAGAAATGTTAATAACCTGTGGATAACCACTATAGTTATCCACTTTTTAGCTATTAATCCACATTAAGGGGCAGTCACCCATACTGTTGTGAGTGCTAATTTTATGCCATACTTGAAGCTTTTGTTCTTACTGACTTACCCTGTGAAATCATATAAATATGTTGATGAATGTTATCCACAATGATCTGTGAATCGTAATCCATTGATGCCACATGATAGGAATTTTGTAAGACAATCATTTTTTTCTCTAATGTATTTATATGATCAAAGATAAACTCTGAGTTTGCTGGAGGAACTACGTGATCAATAGCTGATTTAAAGATAATCGTTGGACTTGAAACATGTGATACCTTTTTCTGTGTGTCCTCCATTAAGTTTAAAAGTTGATGAACTGCATTTATCGGTACCTTATCATAAGTAATTTCAAAAACTGCTGGTTTCTTTATATCCGGAGAACCTTCTTCAATATATAATGGCTTTTCTTTGTTGCGATATTCCTCATAGCTAACTTCTGTTACAGCTGCATTAATCAAAAAGATTCCATCCACGTTTAAATGATTTGCCGCCACTTGTAATGTCAAAGCACCGCCCATTGATTGACCAACAATAAATACCCTTTGACATTGTTTCAATAAGCCTTTGTATGCATTCTCAAGATCGGATATCCAACACTCGTAAGAACTAGTTTCCATATCTAAATAATGTGTTCCATGTCCGTTTAAGCGAGGAATAGAAACCGTATAACCTAGCATAGAGAGTTGTTCTCCAATAAATTGCATGCTCTGTGGTGTACCGTTAAACCCATGGCACAGCACTACCCCAATTTCATTCCCTAAGAAAAATAAGTCTTCTGCCCCGGTTACAACGGGATGTAATTCTTCATTCATTTGCTATTCCTCCTTACATCAACTGAATCATAAAATCGATCTCATTTTTATATTTCATAATTCTTATAAGTTTACTTGGTTTTATCTTACTCTATCTTCAAAAGAATAACAATACCTATGAAATAAAAAACACCACCTTTAGAGACATTGCTCTATAAGATAGTGTTTTAAGAACTCATTCTTTTTATTCAAGAATGAGTCACAAGATTTTTGTACACCGGATAGCCTGTAAACTTAAAATCTTTCCCGATTTTTTGTATGTCCAAATGCTCAAGGTCAATAGCATCTGCCATTTTCTCAAAGCCCGTTCCGCCTAAAAAGCCTGGTGACTGCTTTCCGCCAATCAACTTAGGAGCTACATATAAAACAAGCTTATCAATTAATTGTTGGGCAAGAAAAGATGCATTCACTTCCCCTCCACCTTCTATTAAAACAGAGGATACAGAATGTTCACCTAATATTGTGAGAGTGTCATGTAAATCTACACGGTTTGAACCGCTTGTTACAAATACCTTTATCCCTTGCTGTTCAAGTTTTTTCTTCGCTTCCTCTTTGTATTGGTTTGATGTAAAGATCCATGTATCAGCTTTTTGATCTGTCACGACTTTAGAATCTAAAGGAATTCTTAATGTGCTATCTAAAATAATTCGGATTGGATTACGGCCATTTTCAATTCGAGTTGTTAATTCAGGATCATCCTTGATTACTGTGTGAACACCAACTAATATGCCTACATTTTCATGACGCAGCTGATGGACATCTTTACGTGCTTCCTCTGAAGTGATCCATTTACTATCCCATGTTGCAGTCGAAATCTTTCCATCTAATGTTGTAGCAGATTTTAATGTTATGAATGGCTGCTTTTTCAAAATAAACTTATTGAACACTTCATTCATTTTTCTAGACTCTTCTTCACAAATCCCTACAATCACTTCGATGTTTGCATTCTTTAATATATTAATCCCATTTCCGGCTACGATTGGATTTGGATCTAAAGTAGCAACAATTACTTTTTTTATTCCAGCTTTCACAATTGCTTCTGCACAAGGGCCGGTGCGCCCGTGATGTGAACAAGGCTCAAGAGTTACATATATTGTTCCTCCCCTTGCTTGTTCTCCAGCCATCCTTAAAGCATGAATTTCTGCGTGTGGTTCCCCAGCCTTTAAATGTGCACCTACACCTACGATTCGATTGTGATTGATAATGACTGCACCTACAAGTGGATTTGGATCAGTTTGGCCTTTCATTGCCTTTGCATTATTGATCGCTAAGTTCATATAAAACTCATGTTCACTCAATCGGGTAGCCTCCTCTAAAATGACCCGCTTTCTCCATCTTCGTTTTTAAATAATGTTTATTATAGTCAGAAATATCTCCCCACAATGGAATTCGATCTGCTACATTGGCGCCAGAATCTTGAAGAGCTTTAAGCTTATTTGGATTATTCGTAATAAGTGTCACAGGCAATTGACGAAGTGTCTGTAATACTCGAATTGCTTCATCATAACTTCTCGAATCATCTGCGAAACCCAAATGTTCATTCGCCTCAACTGTATCTAGTCCTTCTTCTTGAAGAAGGTAAGCTAGTGCTTTACTAAATAACCCTATTCCTCTTCCTTCATGATTAGCAAGATAAAAAAGCGCCCCCGCACCATGCTCAGAAATCATTTTCATGGATTGCTTTAATTGGAATCCACAATCACATCGTTTACTACCAAAAATATCTCCAGTATGGCAAATACTATGCATGCGAATAAGAGCATTATCAGCGTGCTCAAAATCTCCGTATACTAGTACACTCGATTGCTGACTATGTGCTAAATTTGCATTTGGCAGATTTTTAATCAATTCTTCAATTTGATTCCCTGATTGAATACCTTCGACATCTTTGACATCTAACCAACAATACCATTTAAAAAAAACGGTTTTCCCTTCTAATTGAACGGGTAAATTAATTGGCCCTATAATATAAGTTTTGCCTTCTTTATATGGAACCATTTGTATTTTTTCATTTATTATTTTAGACGAAATATTATTCGTTGTTTCAATTATCATAAACTTTTCCTCCTCAGCCACCAATTATGACAGGAATTATATAACATCTTCCAATTCGAAATCCGCTTACTTATTGTAAGTAAGTATAAATTCAGAAGCGTTTTTCGTCAAGTATTACGTGATATTTTTCTATAAGAAAAGATCTATATGTCTATTTCTTATTTTAGAGAGAACTTTTTCTAAATGAAAGATATAAAATAGACTTAATAAGTAGCATAACATGAAAAAGATCCGGCAACCTCTTAGAGACCGGATCATGATAAATTTATTAAATTAGCTAACTACTAATTTGCTTAAGCGCTTTTTCCTTCCGCTTGTGCCTTAATTTCTGCAATACCTTTTTGAATTTCAGCCATTTTCTTGCTATCAAGAGAATAAAACTTCATTGCAATAATAGAAATAACCAATCCTAGAGCTGGTAAACCAAATGCTAATACTAATGTCGCTCCAAATAATTCAGGAGTTAATACATCGCCAACCTCTGGGAATTTTGATTTAAAACCTATTACAGCAACAACTGCACCAACGATTGTCGGAGCTAATGATGAAACCAATTGATCAATAAAAGAGAAAATTGTTCCCATCATACCAGGTACATAATGTCCGGATTTATGAGTCTCATAGTCAGAAACATCTGCGATCATTGGAACAACAAGAGTTGTTGGAAGGCTCGCAAAACCCATTGCTAACGCATATAGCACGATAAATAATATCGTATTCATCCCGATATTTTCAAGTGAGATCGATGCAGGATTATCAATGACTAAGAAAAAGACAATCAGACCGACTAATGATAGCATACCTATCCACGCCGATGTTACATACGCTTTTTTCAATCCTGTTTTCCTTGCAATTGCAACCCCGGCAAATGTTATTAACAGTGTTGGTATGACGGTGATTAATCCCATTGTACCACTTAGCGCATAATTCCCTAGCAAGATCCCAAACAACATAACAACGACATTAGAATGTCTTAGTAGACTAATAGCTAGCTTGTCCATTGAAGCAGAAAGAGATAGCATTTGTAATGGTCTATTTCCTTTAATAATTGGCCAATAATCACGTAGTTTTGTTTTGACCGTTTCGTCTGCCAATCCATAATATTCTTTACGGTCTTTTGCCGAAATGCCGACTATAGCTAGGATTGCAAATAATCCTGATAGTATAAGTCCATAAACATTTAATTCCGTAAATAACGCTATATTAAATTCACCGTGTTTTGCCATTAAATATGAAGAAACGAAAATTTGTCCACCAGTAAAGACACCAACATTATAGATCCCGTCAAAAATAGCATAAAGCGGGCGCTGCTTTGGATCATTTGTCAAAACAGTTTGCGCTGCTTTTGTTACACTACATTGAAGTGAATAACCAATTTTATTTATGATTAACATTGCAACAAAGAAAACTAATTGTAATGAATCTGGTAATAAATGAGTGACACTGTAAACAAGTATGATCGTACCTGCTGAAATGATATTTCCTATAATGATCAATGGTTTAAACTTACCAAATTTAGACTCTGTTTTATCGATAATATATCCTATCGTTGGATCGATAATACCATCAAATAACCGCGTAGCCATTAATATCGTACTTATTAACATTACAGCAAGTCCAGCTATACCTGTCGCATAAAAAGTAACAAACCCTAAAATAAATAAGTGAAGATTTGTTGAAGTATTATTTAATGTAAAAAATCCGATTTGCCACAACTTTGCTCTGTTATAATTTTGTCCACTATTGATTGATGTATTTGACATAAAAATTCCCCCCTGTTATTAAAATTTTCTCCCCTTTGTTGTGTAAGACAATAAAACGATTAAAATAATTACCCCTTAATGGAAACCCTTTCAAAAAAGTATTCTCAATAAGAAAGAACAACCAAATGACATGCCATTTTCCACCCATTACTGGATCGTAGAAAATGATTATAATTACTTCGTTTACTAAACAAATATTATAATACCTTCATATTAAATGTAAGCGCTTAAAAAATCAAGCGTTTTTTTTTGCTATTTTTTAAAAATTTATATAAATATTGGGACTCTGCTTACATTTTTACCCATGCCTTTATTCATAGTTGTTCAACTGTGCCTTTTCACATAAAAATTTCATTATTTTTACAGAATAATAGTTCTATCTTACTTATTTTATATGTAAGATATTTATGAAATAAAAAATACGAATAAAGGAGGAGATCGTTTTGGGGATTAAATTTTTTAAGATTGCCGTTGTTTACCTGCTGATAGGAGTAAGCATTGGGTATATCATGGGAATGACTCATAATTTCAGCTTCACGTCTGTTCATGCTCACGTAAACCTGCTTGGCTGGGCTTCTATGGCACTTTTCGGACTCATTTATCATTTCTATCCACAAGCAGGTGAAACAAAGCTAGCGAAAGTCCATTTTTGGCTTCACAACATTGGGACACCATTCTTAACTGCTGGTGTGTTTTTAATTGTTTACCTTGAAAATGAGGCGTTAACAGTTCTACCTATTATTGGTTCAAATCTTGTCTTAATCGGTATTATTTTATTTTTAATTAATGTTTTCCGTCACGTAAAAGCTGAAAACCTTAGGTAGTCCTTGTATCATCATATGAAAATATTTCACTTTAAACCGAATAGACCAGCCAACTCTGTAGTTGGCTAGTCTATTCAAATATTTATTATCTCAATCTCTTTATTTAACCTTAGATTTTACCTTCTCATACCCGTATAACCAGTCAACCATTTCAAATTCTTTTGCTGGTGTTTTCTCTAAAAGAGTATTTCTCAATAAGATAGAAGTAGAATCTACTGCATGAATAATTTCTCCCCATTTCCGCGCACTTGATTGTACTTTAGTCGTACGTGGAATGCGTTCTTCTTGATAAGCTAAAAATGCTTGTTCAAAGTTCTCACCATGTTCTAATAGCATATCTGCTAAGTAAGAAGCATCTTCTAATGCTTGGCATCCCCCTTGTGCCAAATATTGAAGCATTGGATGTGCTGCATCTCCAAGTAAAGTGAAGTTCCCCTTCGTCCAGTTCTCGATTGGTAATCTGTCATACATTGGCCAACGAATTTGACGTTGAATGAAGGATAATGCAGTCTCCACTAGAGGGTGGCAGCCTTCAAACACTTTATCCATTTCTTCAGGTGTTCCCCAATCATCTGAATCTGGCTTGTAATTTAAACTTTTAAACACAACAACTTGATTGTATAATTCCCCTTTGCGAACCGGGTATTGTACAACGTGAAGATTTGGGCCAATCCACATAATGACATCATCCATATTTGCATCAGAACTGATTTCTTCAATCGGAACGGTTCCGCGATAGGCTACATATTCTGAGCAAATAGGTTCATCATCAACAAAGTATTTACGTGCTTTTGATTTAAGGCCATCTGCTCCGATAACAGCTTTTCCTGTAAACTGCTCGCCTCTTTGATTTGTTACAGTTACACCTGATTCATTTTCTTCGACAGTTTCAATAATTTGATCATTTACAAGGCTAATAAGCGGATTTTTCTCTGCTGCGTCTACTAGTACACGATGCAAATCTGAACGGTGTAATACGATGTATGGGAAGCCGTATTTCGCCTTAAACTCATCACCTAAATCCAATGATGCTAATTCCTTTGCTGTATAAACATCTTTTAAAACAAGTCGTTGCGGGAAAACTGCCACTTTTGCGATTTCATCAGCAACGCCAAATCGGTCTAAAACAGCCATTGCATTTGGTCCCATTTGAATACCTGCTCCAATTTCCCCGAACACAGGAGCTTGTTCTAATATTGTCGTTTTATGGCCTGCCTCAGCAGATGCAAGAGCAGCTGCTACTCCACCGATTCCTCCACCTATGACAAGTACTTCTTTTTCTGCAATACCCATTGTGTAGTCCCCCTTAGCTGATTTTTTAGCTTTATTTATACTAAAACTGGATTAAATTCACTTTTTACTTCCTGATGACCATTGTTACTTTCATATGGCTTTTCTTGCTCAAGATCGAATTTCTCCATAATCGGTAAATCATTTACAGAGAAGAAGAAAGTATCTTCTAACGCTACATGCTCATGTACTGCCCAGTTTGGAATAATAAAGTAATCACCTTTTGACCAATCAAAACGAACGCCGTTAATAATGCTATAGCCTGATCCTTTAAATACTTGATAAATCGCTGAATGTGTATGGCGGTGTGCCTTTGAATGGAATCCTTTAGGAAGCTTCTGCATCCATGAACCAATATTCGGATTAGCCGTTTGACCGTTTGATGGATTAATAAACTCAACAGCATAACCATCATATGGATCTGGCTCAAAGCGGGATAATCCATCAATTGCTTTTAATGTCTGATTCCATTTGTAAGCGCCAAGTGGTGCTACTTTTGGATGTCGGTCTGAAATTGGACGAACCATTCCACCCTCATAGCGTTGAGCTGTATAGTTGTCAGGAACTTCTGGTTGTTGAAGTTTTTCTGGATGTGGCTCGAAGAACGTACCACCCATCATATAAATTGTAGGGATATCAAGAACATCCATCCAAATCATTGGCTCAGTTCCTTCGTGGCCGTGACCATGCCAAAGATTTTTAGGTGTAATGACAAAATCGCCTTCTTCCATGAAAATACGTTCGCCTTCAACAATCGAGTAAGCGCCTTCACCATGTGTAATAAAACGAAGTGCATTTTGTGTATGACGGTGAGATGGTGCTACCTCACCAGGTTGAAGCAACTGCACTGCTGCATAAAGTGTTTGCGAAGTAGAAGCCCATCCCCAAGGCTGACGATAGTCTAATCCAGGGTTTTGAAGATAAATCGCTCTTCGTTCACCACCGCGGTCAGGAGTGAAAATTTGTGCTGCTTCTCCTAATTTTTTCTCAAGTAAATCCCATTTCCAAAGATATGCCTGTGCATGTGGCTCAGGTTGATGATGCATCAACTCTGGAATCGCTTCCCAAAGTGGACCTAGATTATATTGGCGTATATCCTTCGTAAAGTCTTGGACAATTTTACTTTTAAAAAAATCATTTGTTTCAGCCATACTTTATTCCCCCTCTTCGATTAATGATTTACTTTCGATAAGTTACGGTTGATTTGTCCTAAATGCTTACTCACATGCTCAACGATTAAATGATCAACGATAAATGAGATTGGTTTTGTACCAAAACGCGGATTTCGGCTCGGTGCCTCCATCGCTAATTTTTCTTCATCTAATTTATTAAGCGTTTCTTCCACTTGTGGTTTTACCGCTTCCAAATCCTTTAAAACATCTGATAAAGAAGTGCTATCAACCTTGCTTTTACTAACAGCAGCTAAACGACCTTCATGCTGTAAGCCTCGACCCCATTCTTTACCTGGAGTTTCTAAAAGCTGCTCGATTTCATCACACCAATAAGGAATTGCTTCCACAACATGAGTAAGAATTTGCATAACAGACCATTCTTCTTCAGTAGGGTTAAAGCGAAGTACATCGTCGGAAAGCCCTTTAGCAGTTTCAATCATTTGATCAAGTGATTGGTGAACAGATTGGATGGAATCGTTAACACTTAAAGTTGCCATTTTCACTTCACCTCCGCTGTTTCTTTCACACTTGTTACACGGTTTTCAAGAGCGCCAATTTTATCGATTTCAATTTTTACAACATCTCCATCTTTTAAGAAGACTTGTGGATTACGTGCAACACCTACTCCTCCAGGAGTTCCAGTTAAAATCACATCGCCTGGCTCAAGTGTCATTAAGCCTGATAAGAATTCAACCAAGTACTGAACAGAGAATACTAGGTTTGCAGTGTTAGAGCGTTGACGTTCTTCTCCATTAACAGTAAGAACAACTTCTAATCCTGAAGGATCTTGAAGTTCATCTGAAGTTACAAGATAAGGACCCATTGGAGCGCTTCCATCAACAGTCTTTCCTTGTAGCCACTCTATTGTACGACGTTGAATATCGCGGTAGGTCACGTCATTAACAATTGTATATCCAGCTACATAATCAAGAGCATCTTCTTGAGATACATTTCTTGCACGTTTACCAATAACAAATGTAAACTCTGCTTCATAGTCAAGTTGTTCTGAAATTGGGTGGAATGGGATATCATCTTGTGGACCAACAACCGTGTTTGCAAATTTAGCGAATACGACTGGATATGGTGGAAGCTCTCTTCCCATTTCTAAAATGTGCTCACGATAATTATGTCCAACACAGATCATTTTTCCTGGTGCAGGAACTGGTGCTTCCACTTTTACCTCATTTAAGTCATAAACAAGTCTATACCCGTTATCTGTTTTATTTTCTAACGCGTATTCAATTGCTTTTTTTGCAAGTTTAACGCTTTCATTTCCACCTTGTAAAAAACCGGTCATATCAGCAGGAACAAATGCATCCGCAATTTGCCCGGCACGAATTTTCCCTTCTGATGTAAGTAAAGACTTATATGCAACATGTAAATCGATTACTGCTTCATTAACAATAGCTCCAACGCGTTGTGTGATGCCTTCACGGCTAAATGTAATTAATTTCATTCGTAAACTCCCTTTCTAGTAAAAGTTTTAGTTAGTAGTTAAACAACATTCCATTCTTTCAAACTGTAAACGGATTCATTTTCTTCATACATTGGATCTTTAATAACAATATTTTTAGCTGCTTCTAGAGAAGTTGCTTGAATTACATATGCTCCCCCAGACTGATCATCATATCCACCAGCCATCAAAAGAGTATCTGTTTCTTTTAAACGTAGGAGAAATTCACGATGTTCAGGAATAGAGTTTCCGGTAAAATTCGGTTTTCTTTCAATCATAACGAGGAACTTTTTCACTTTATCACCTCTTTGGTAAGTTATCGCTCCCAAAAGTGTATTTCACTTTTAGATAACTGTGTTCCCTATTTATAGAATAAAATCATTTTTAACATATGTCAACACCTTAATAAATAAATTTTCTGATACTTTAAAACAATTTTGTTGAATATTATTTTGTCTGATATACTAAGAAATATTTCAATTACGGGGAGTTATTAAAATGGAGAATGCTAAAAACAATACGATGATCCAGTCGCTTCAAGTAGGAATGAGTATTATAGACTTAATTGCTATTCAAGAAAATCCCTTAAAATTTACAGAGATACAGGAATTAACAAGTATTACGAAAAGTAATTTATACAAATATTTAAATACATTAACACATTTAGGCTTGCTTGAAAGAGATAAGAAAAACGGTACTTATTCGCTTGGGAGCAAAATGATTGAATATGGAATGGCTGCCATCGGTAACCAGGATATCATCAGTAAAGTTACGCCATATTTACAGGAAATAAGTCTACACACTTCATTTTCAGCTTTGTTTGCAGTTTGGACAAACGACGGGCCCGTCATTGCTAACATTTGGAGTTCAAATAACGGATTAAACATTGGTGCAAATATTGGAACACGCCTCCCAATCCAATCGTCAAGCGGAAAAATATTTTCAGTTTTTAATCCTCCTAATCTAACAAAGGAATGGAAGGACAAAGAACTAGCTGTTTTAACAGACAAAGAGAGAACATATCTCTTAAATGATGAAGGATTAATTGAAGAAAATTTCATTTCATTTGCTAAGGAGCCTCTTGTTCCTTATGTATCTTCCCTATCAACTCCTATCTTTAATTACAATAAAGAATTAATTGGAGCTATTACAGTTGTTGGATTTTCTCAGCTTATCTCCCAGGATTTGAATGACGATTTGAGTCAATATTTGCTCTCAATGTCAAACCAGGTTTCTAAAAGGTTCGGTTATAAAAGGCCAGTTTAGCGAGATTAATTATCCAACTAGCAGCATCCGGAAAATAATAGTTACATTACCCGCACTATCGAACAAATGTTTGTTCACCTTTTGACTATCATATATAATGTTAGTATCCTCCAGTACAAGAAGGAGTTAGATACAATGACTGAAAAATTAATTGTAAAAGATGAAATTCTTATCGAAGCAACATCTGCTAAAGTGTGGGAAATTCTTACGAAACCTAAATATGTTTCACAATGGGATGAACTTCCTGAAAATTATCCTGAAGAGGATATGACTGTGGGTAGTAAAGTTGTATGGGAACTTCCTAATGGTGGTCAGTCAATAACAACAATTATTGAAGCCGTTCAGCAAAAACGGTTAAAAATATCTTTATACGGATCCAATTGGGAAGTAAAGCCTAATGAAGGTGATGTAGCGTATGTATACCAATTAGAAGAAGGAGACAGTCAGACGCTATTAAAAATTGAGATTGGGGATTTTTCACTGATCAAAGATGGACAAATGTATTATGATGCATCTTGTGAATTCGCAGTAAATGCTAAGAAAGTCATCAAGGAGTTAGCAGAAAATCAATAGAGGTTTTTGTCTTAACAATGACCGGATAGAAGATCTATCTTCTATCCGGTCATACTCAACTAAATGTAAAAATTCTCAGGAATGCCCCCGAATTTTCTTCGATGATATAAAAGTGGTTCTTTCTTTTCACTAATAATATCAATCACTTCTCCTATTAAAATCGTATGATCTCCAGCTTCAATAGTTTTATACGTTTTACATTGCATAACACCGGAAGCTCCAGCAATAATCGGAAGAGAATGCTCTGAAAGCTTCCATTCACAATTTCCAAAACGGTCTACCCCTTTACTTGCAAATAAGGAACAAATATCACTTTGATCACTTGCTAATACATGTACAGCAAATTTATCTGTTTTAATAAATTCTTCATAAGAGGATACTCTTTTATCAATTGACCATAGGATTAACAAAGGGTCTAAAGATACTGATGCAAATGAATTGACAGTTAGTCCAAGAGGTACACTTTGTTCGTTAACAGTTGTAACCACCGTTACTCCTGTCGGGTAATTGCCCATTACTTCTTTAAAAAGCGTAGTATTCGTACTGTTATCCATATTTAAGCACTCCTCTTTTTTATTTCTAACTAAATTCATATTTCGTCTAATTTATTATAAAGAAAATGATCGCTAATTTCGAATATTAAAAATTTATTCTGACGATCACAACATATACCTGTTATTTATGTTGGGCATCAACACTTCTTTTGGTGACCTGTTTGATCCGCTTTTCCACATGCTAAAATGAGCTGAAACATTTGGGTTCCAGCTCATTTTTTAAACACTTACGTTCATTTTTTAGGGAAAGAAATAACGAAGTTTATGCTCTTTTACTACTACTAAACTCAACATCACTATCAATCTTCTTATGTTTGTTTGTATTTACTAATGTTACACCTACTATGAAGATAACTCCCGTGATAATTCCGTAAATGATTGGCAGAGTAGATGTTACTCCATAAATGATAAAGGTAATTAATATAACAATAGAACTGGCAATAATTGCAGAGAAAGCAGCTGTACTCGTGACACGCTTCCAAAACAAGCCAAGCACTAGAGGCACGAAAATAGCTCCTGATAAAATAGCGTAGGCCATATCTAATGCAACGAGAATGTTTTGAATCCATACTGAGAAAATAATAGATAACACACCTAATCCAAGAGTTACAATACGAGAAGTGCTGATGACCTCTTTATCCTTCATATCCTTCTTAAAGTAAACTTTTATAATATCATTCGTGATTAACGTTGCAGATGCAAATAATGCTCCTGAAGCATTTGACATTAATGCAGAACAAACACTTGCTAATACTAGCCCTAACATACCTGGAGGTAAGATTTCTAATGCTAAACTTGTAAATGCTGATTGTGATTCACTTAAATCTGGCAGCACTACTAAGGCACACATGCCCACAATACTTAAAGCCAAAGCATAAAATACACTGTATATACCAGCTGATACCGCACTACTTTTCATCACTTTTTGGTTTTTGGCAGTAAATACACGCTGCCATATGTCTTGGGAAACAATTAAACCAAAGAAGTATAATAGAAAATACTGAAAAATCCGCTCCCAACCAATATTAGTTAAAGAAAGATGATTTTCTGGGACACTATTAAACAAAGTAGTCAATCCACCTACACTACTTACGCTATAAGGAAACATGATAAAGAATACACCTATAGTCATAACGGCAAATTGAATAATATCAGTTAATGTAATACTCCACATTCCGCCTAAAATCGTATAAAAGAGGACAATCCCTCCGCCTATAAGCATAGATGGTATAACAGACCAACCTAATAAAACGTGGATGACGCTACCCATACCAATTACTTGTGTAACAACGATCATGAGAGTATAAATTGCCGTAACAATCGCACTAATAAGCGAAGTTCCTTCGCCAAAACGCTTTCCAAGTAACTGGCTAATCGTGAAGACATCATAACCACTAATTTTATTTACAATGAATAAACCTAATGCGGCAATACCTAAACCCATCATTGTTACAAACCAAAAACCAGAAATACCGAAATCATAACCTAAAGTTGTTGAACCCATTGTAGCAGCACCACCGATAATAACAGCCGCTAAACACCCTACATGGGAAAAGTAGCCTAAACGACTTCCAGCTAGTAAAAAATCTTTTTCTGATTTTGCCTTATTAATACCAATCACACCAACAACAATCAGCACACCAAAATAAAGGATAAGTACAGCCGTATCAAGTATGTTCATCTTATACCTCCAATGCCAAATTCTAATTCATATTCCGTTATCGCTTCATCAAGCAGCGATATCCCTAGATCTAAATGTTCTTGATCGATCGTTAATGGCGGCATCATTCTAATAACCTCGCCTTTATTACCACTTAAATAAAATATCACCCCTTTTTCAAGGCTCTTCTGTAAAATTTTCATTAATCCTTCTCCATTTGGTTCACCTGTTAAAGGATCTATAATTTCGATACCTAACATTAATCCAATCCCTCGTACCGAGCCAATGACAGAGTGTTTTTCTTTTAGATCTACTAATTTATCTAATGCATAGTCACCTAAAACCCTTGCATTTTCAACTAGACCTTCATCCGTTAAAACATCAATCGTTGCACATGCCGCAGCACATGCCACAGGATTTCCGCCAAATGTTGTACTGTGGCTGCCAATTGTCCACAGCTCCATCAATTCTTTTGAAGCCACAGTCGCACTAAGTGGTAAACCACTAGCAATCCCCTTTGCGATTGCCATAATATCCGGTGTCACACCAAATCGATTTGCAGCAAACCAGTCTCCAGTTCGTCCAAAACCTGTTTGAACTTCATCAAAAATCAATAATATTTGGTGATGATCGCAAATGTCTCTGATTTTCTGTAACCATGCTTGTGGGGGTATGACATATCCACCTTCACCAAGTACAGGTTCTAAAATGACTGCAGCCACTTCTTCCGATGCTACTTGATGATTAAACAATTTTTCAAATTCATTTTCAACCTGTTCAGACCAGTACACTTCTGGGTTCATCCCTTTAGGTGTCTCAGCTGGATTTGCATATGGCAATTGATACGACATATTTGCCCCGACAGGTAAACATCTTCTATACTTACTTTTAGAAGTAGTAAGACTCAGTGCCCCCATCGTTCGTCCATGAAATCCCCCTAAAAAAGAGATGACATAAGGTCTTTTCGTCACATGTCTTGCAAGCTTTACCGCCCCTTCAATCGCTTCAGCCCCGCTGTTACCAAAGAAAAAGCAATCTAACGAATCAGGTAAAACCGCTTTCATTTTTTTGGCTAATTGCAAAATAGATTCATAATTTATAATACCGATAGGTCCATGGAGTAAGTGATCAACTTGTTCTTTTATTGCTGCTACAACTTTTGGATGTCTATGACCTGTATTTTCTGTCGCAATCCCTGATGTAAAATCTAAATACTTTCTGCCATCAACTCCAAAATAAAATAAACCGTCAGATTTTACAACTGGTAGATTTGGAAAGTCTTTAGCCATTGTTGGTGCTAAAAGGCCTTCATCATTTAGTGTCTTCCATTCAATCATAATCACATCCCCTTTTTATCTGAAAATTTAAAACATTGAAGTTGATTTTTCCACAATTCTCACCTTTCGTCAAACGTCAATCATTAAGAAATTTAATAGTAAACTATCTTACATGAAAATGAATAAGCTAGGGATCACATAGGTTATACAAGAAGTGATAAATTAAGAAAAGACACGTATGGTATCAACTTATCTTCAAACTTGGATAGAATAGTCCAAATGAATGTCCTGGAGTTGGAACTTCAGTATTAAGTGGCTTTTGTTTAATCGTTATGAGAGACCTCAAATCAAAGAGAGAATATCCATATAAAGAAATTTAAGAATAAGTGGATATTTATATATATCAATTCAGATTTAGTATTAAAAAAAATTATGGATCAACTTGTTTAGATGATCCATCATGATTCGTAATTTCCCCCTCCCCCTCTTTCTTTTTATGATCAGCCATTCACACATACCAATTAACTTCTAGTAGTAATGAAATCATTATTCTATAATATTAGTAATAAAGGTGTTAAGAGGTAGTTTTAATATGTGTTTAAAGCAAACAACAAAGAGGCGATAGAATGGAACTTAGATATCTGAAAACGTTCAAAGTTGTAGCAGAAGAATTAAATATCACGAAAGCCGCAAAACAATTAAAATATACTCAACCAACAATCACATTACAAATACAATCTTTAGAGAAAGAGCTGAATCATACTCTCTTTACTAGAGTTGGGAAAAAGACATTTCTGACAGCTGCCGGTAGAAAACTGAAATCCCATGTAGACAACTTATTTGTACTCGTTGAGGAAATTGAAAAAGATATGGAGGAATTGCGTGGACCAGCTGGGAATCTGACAATAGCTGCTTCTGAATACTACTGTACAAGACATCTTACCGCTATCTTAAAAACGTACAAGGAAATGTATCCAAATGTGCGGTTAAATCTTCTGCCTCTTAACAGTGTACATGCCATTCAAAGTGTTAAAGATCATGTTGCTGATATTGCAATTATTGCAAGTGAATGCGGTGATATCAATTTAAGAAAAAATTTTTTAGAGGAAGAACAGACCCTCTTAGTCGCTTCATCAGAAATTAGTAAAGGTAATAGTATACAAGATATTTTAAGTCGTTTTCCATTTATTTCCTATAATGATGATTGTAGTTTTAGTAATATTATCGAACAGCATTTCAAAAAAATGAATTGTCAACCTGTATCAACCATTGTATGCGGCGGTAGTGATGAAACAATAAAACGTGCGGTCCTTAACGGTATTGGTTATGCCATCTTAGGTGAAAATGTGATTAAGAATGAACTAAATGACCAATCAATTACCATCCTACAAAAAGTGAATGAGCCTATTATTACCTCTTCTATAAATTTGAAAGTAAGGTCAGAAGAGCCTAATATTCAAATGTTTAATGAACTCCTGCAAAATGCTTGGCCTTTAATTAAAAACTAAGTAACTTGTCACAACATCATTCTATTAGTGATGTTGTGATATTGAACTATCACTTGAGCAACTCTCTTAATTCCTCAGTCATTTGCTCAACTAATTCAGGTCTTCCATGAAACTGAGCTGGTGTATTTTGAAAAAGCTCAATACTCCAATTTCCTCCGTCTTTTATGGCAACTATAGTATGATGTGTGTTTACTTGCGGGTTAATGTCTGACTTTCCTGGTGGCACCATGCCTGCAATTGCTCGTAAAATTGCTACCTCAGAACTAAGATAACGTACCTCTTTCACTTTGCTTACAAATTGCGCAGTAGGATGATCTTCAAATATCGGATTTAGGTGAGAAAAGATCTCTACACTGCCAATCACTTCACTTCCATCATAGCCAATTTGGACACCCTTCTCTGTAAATAGCTTTGCCATTCCATGAGCATCCTGATGATTCCATGCAGTTAATAATTGCTGATAAAGTAATTCAATTTGATTTTTCATATACGATTATCATTCCTCTTTAATTTTTTCAACAGTTTCCACAGACGTTGCGTTTAATTTAATCGTAATAAAATATATTCCACAATCAATGGCTTAATTAACTGTCACATTCTACTTCTATTATTCTTGCCGACTCTTGCTTTTTCCTTCCTAAATGCCTGTAAGCTTCCGGCTGAGGCATACAATTTCATCATACACGTATAGAATTTGTTTCCTTATACGTTTAGTAATTCCTATAGAAAAATGAGAGTATCTTCATCAAACGACTAAACATAAAAAAACACGCCTAACGATGCTTAATTAGGTGTGTTCCCGTTCTCCACTCTTTCAAATATTTATATTAATGTTTTCATACTTACTAAAACAATTTCGCATTAAAGACTTGATACATTACTACGGAAGCTCTTTTAAATAGTCATCAAGGCTCTCTAATTGTGAGGCGAATCCCTCAACAACCCCCATATCCATTACTTGTTGAAGAGTATCAATTGATATGAATTGAGAACGCGTAACGAGTTTCGTCTTACCTTCGTATTCAACGAACATGATCGTAACTAGTATCTCTGGCATACCATCGACAGCATTCCCTTCCTTATCAGAAAACGTATCAGTATAGACAATCTTCTCTGGTACAATTATTTCATGGTACACAGCTTTCCCCCAAGATTCCTGCCCATAAAAATCTCCTTGGCTCCTATCATTACACCTCATACAATAATGCCATACGCCATTAGGCTCAAACTCAAATTTGTAATTTTCGGTTTGCCATCCCTTAGGTCCCCACCAGCTCTCTAAATTCTTAGAAACCGAAAATGCCTTAAATACAAGATCTCGCGGAGCATCAATAATCCTCTCAATGATTAGTTCTCGACCTTCAACTTTCGTAATCAAACTATTCTTTGGCTTGTTATCGGACATTCCTGTTCCTCCTATTAATCATGTTTTTAATAAGACTCTTCTTAAGATTCTATTTAATTGCTGGAGTTCCTTTTTTATTTTGCTTTAATTAGTAATTCTAGAATAAAGATTGTATTACAAGTGAAGCTATTTAAGCCTGTTAAAACAAAAACCCTTGATACAGCAAAACTGTATCAAGGGTTTATTTGATATCATAGTCATAATCACTTACATTACAGCGATCATTTATTATTTAAAGCTTCCTTACTCGACCGTAACACTCTTCGCAAGATTACGTGGTTTATCAACATCACAACCACGGTGTAAAGCTGCATAGTAAGAGATCAATTGTAATGGAATAACTGCTGCAAGCGGTGCAAGCTGTTCATGAATGCTTGGAAGAACAAAACGATCGTCTTCTTCTTCAAGACCTTTCATCGAGATAATACATGGATTAGCCCCACGTGCTACAACCTCTTTTACATTTCCACGAATGCTTAAGTTTACATGTTCTTGTGTAGCTAATGCAATAATCGGTGTACCATTTTCGATTAATGCAATCGTACCATGTTTAAGCTCTCCACCCGCAAAACCTTCTGCTTGGATATAAGAGATTTCTTTTAGCTTAAGTGCGCCTTCAAGTCCTACATAGTAATCAACAGAACGGCCAATGAAGAATGCATTACGAGTAGTAGAAAAATACTCTTTAGCAATAGCTTCCATTTCTTCTTTTTGATCACAAAGAACTTCCATTGCATTTGCTACGATTCCTAGTTCTTTTGTTAAATCAAATTCTAAAGAAAGTCCTTTACCATGAGCTGCAACAGCTGCAAGAATCGATAATACCGCTAGTTGTGCTGTATATGCTTTTGTCGAAGCAACGGCAATTTCAGGACCTGCATGTAATAGAAGCGTATAGTCTGCTTCACGGGACAATGTAGAACCTTGTACATTCGTAATCGTCAATGCTTTATGTCCAAGCTCTTTAATTTGCACAAGAACGGATCGACTATCTGCTGTTTCACCACTTTGTGAAATAAAGATAAATAATGGATTTTCAGAAAGCAATGGCATATTGTATGAGAATTCACTTGCGATGTGAACTTCTACAGGGATCTTTGCCCAGTTTTCAATAAATTGTTTTCCAATTAAGCCAGCGTGATAGCTTGTTCCTGCTGCAATGATATAGATTCTATCAGCAGCATTTACTGCATTAACAATATCTGCATCAACTGTTAGTCCGCCGACTGCATTACGGTATTTATCAATGATTTTTCTCATTACTAGAGGTTGCTCATCGATTTCTTTCAACATGTAGTGAGGATATGTGCCCTTTTCAATATCACTAGCATCGATTTCAGCTTTGTAAGGTGCACGATTAATTACGTTTCCTTGTAAATCTTTAATTGTAACAGATTCACGTTCAACAAAAACCATTTCTTTGTCCATAATTTCAACGTATTGGTCCGTTACTTGGAGCATTGCCATTGCATCTGATGCAACAACATTGAAGCTGCCATCACCTAAACCAACAAGAAGTGGGCTTTTGTTTTTTGCTACATAAATCATATCAGGATTTTGCTCATCTAATAGTGCAATTGCATATGAGCCTTTTAAGATTGATAACGTTTGACGGAACGCTTCCTCAACCTCTAATCCTTCCGCTACAAATTTTTCAATTACTTGAACGATTACTTCTGTATCTGTATCACTTATCAATTGAACATTATGCAAATATTCACGTTTTAAAATAGCGTAATTTTCAATAACACCGTTATGCACAAGTGTAAATCTGCTAGTTGTACTTTGGTGTGGATGAGCATTGATTCGACTTGGTATGCCGTGAGTTGCCCATCTTGTATGACCAATACCTGTCATGGCTTCAACTTTTTCATCAACACTTTCACGAAGCTCAGCGATACGACCTTTTTCTTTAAAAATATGAACTCCATCATTATTCATTGTTGCAATACCAGCAGAGTCATACCCACGATATTCTAACTTTTCTAATCCTTTAAGTAAAATTTCCTTAGCATCTTTTTGTCCAATATAACCTACGATTCCGCACATAATGTTTTCCTCCCATAGTGTGTTACTAGGGACAGGAAGTCAATTTAATTTTCGGAGACATTCACTGTCCCCTCACACATGTTTTCTTTTTGGAAGGCTATGATTTTCCCTTTGTACAAAAAGTTACCTCTTTGTTTTAAGGAAAAACTTACGGTTGTAACCAATCAACCGGGAGGCATCCGCCGAAAATTCGATAACCTCCATCCTCGTCAACTAAGCTTTTTTCGTCCACTTAGTTCAGGCGCTTTGAATAAAACAGTTTTATTACCTTTGACTATGCTCCTTTCTAGTATTAGTAAAAATACAAATTTAATCATACAACATACCAAAATAAAGCGTCAATCAATTTTTCCCATCCTCATGAATGGTTATCATCTATTTTATGTCATTTGTTGCATTTATGTGAACAAATGGAATGAAAGTAGGGCGTCATTTATCACATATATTGCAGGATTTTTTTCCTATATGTAAAAAGGCGGGTTTCCCCGCCTTTTTGCTTATTCAATACCCATTTCTTGCTTTACTACTGCGACAATTCTTTCAACATATTCACGGCATTGTTCTTCTGTTGGAGCTTCGGCCATTACCCGAACCAATGGTTCTGTTCCTGACGGACGAACTAAAATACGTCCGTTACCGTTCATTTCTTGTTCTACCGTTGAAATGATTTCTTTTACTTTTTCATTTTCGGTTACTTTATATTTATCTGTAACCTTTACATTAATAAGCAATTGAGGATATTTTCTCATTTCACCAGCAAGCTCTGATAATTTTTTTCCAGTAAGTTTCATGATGTTTACTAGTTGTAATCCAGTTAGTAATCCGTCACCAGTTGTATTGTAATCAAGGAAGATAATATGACCGGATTGTTCTCCACCAAGATTATAATCATTTTTCTTCATTTCCTCTACAACATAGCGATCTCCAACTGCTGTTGGGATACTTTTAATTTCATGCTCTTCAAGCCCTTTGTAAAAGCCAAGATTACTCATTACTGTTGATACAACAGTATTTTTCTTTAATCTGCCTTCACTGTTTAAGAATTTCGCACAGATATACATAATTTGGTCACCATCAACGATTTGACCATTTTCATCAACCGCAATAAGGCGATCACCATCACCATCAAATGCTAGCCCGATATCTGCTCCCTTTTCTTTTAGAAATGCTGCCATTGCTTCTGGATGTGTTGAACCAACTCCATCATTTATATTTAATCCATTTGGAGATGTACCCATTGTCGAAACATCAGCATCTAAATCCGCAAACAGATGTGTAGCTAGTGAAGAAGTAGCACCGTGTGCACAATCTAAAGCAACATGGATGCCAGTAAAGTCCTCATCAACAGTTTGTTTCAAAAATTGAAGATATTTTTGACCGCCTTCAAAATAATCATTAACTTGTCCTAAATGTTCACCAACAGGTCTAGGTAATGTATCCTCTTCTTGGTCCATTAAACGTTCAATTTCAAGTTCTTGTTCATCAGACAGCTTAAAACCATCAGGACCAAAATACTTAATTCCATTATCTTGAACAGGATTATGTGATGCAGAGATCATAACACCCGCTTGCGCACCAAGAACCTTTGTTAAATAAGCTACACCAGGTGTAGAGATTACGCCTAAACGCATTACTTCAGCTCCAATAGATAGAAGACCTGCTACAAGAGCTCCCTCTAACATATGACCTGAAATGCGAGTGTCTCTCCCGATTAAAACTTTTGGTCTTTCTTTATCTTTTGTTAATACATATCCACCGAACCGGCCAATTTTAAAGGCTAATTCAGGTGTTAATTCACTATTAGCAACTCCACGTACTCCGTCTGTACCAAAATACTTTCCCATTGGTTTCGCTCCTTTATTTAATCCTCTGCCTTATGAGGCCGACGAAATTTTCACTTTTACTTTATCCTGTTGCAATGACCATGTTATATCTTGCGGGCCATTTACTTCTACATCTACCTCATGCTCACCATCACTAAGGTCAGCTAAGTTTATATATAATTCTATATCTGATGATTTTATATCTTTTATGACTGAAGGTGCCCCGTTAATTTTCACATCAAGTGTTCCAGACTCAGGGCTTATGATCTCTACAATTTTCCCTTCAGATAAACCAACTGTTTTTACCGACTTATTAGTAAAAGATTTTTCTTCTTGCTTTTCTACATCAACCTTAATTTCAAGCTTTTCTGGATTTACTTTATTAATCCCTTCAGGTTTAGGCACATCAACTTCTAGTACAGTATCCTCTTTGATTTTACTTAGATCAACCTTAACTCCATCAATAAATTCTAGTTTTTCTAAAACATCTAATGGACCAAAAACAGTAATTTCCTTTAGATCTGATTCAATGCTAGATATACTTAAGCCTTTTTCTAGCTCACCTTCCCTAATTATTTTAAAAGGCAAGACTTTACTTGGACTTTTTATAGGAACTGTTACATCAACAACAGAAGGCTCAACCTCAACCGGAAGTATATTTCCATCACGATCATAGATTGTAATCCGTGATTCCTTATTAATCGTTTCTTCTGCAGTTTCGAGATTTACTTGTGCTTTCACACTCTCTATTTGATCGATTACTTCTTTAGAAGCTGTTACTTTAATCAAATTTGGCGTTACAATCGGCTGATCAGGTGTGTAACCTACCTCAAGCTTATTCTCATTAAGATAATCGACTTCAACTGTAAAATCTTTAGAAATCTTTTCTTCAAGTGTAACTGTAATGACTGAGGGGCTTATACTCGCTTTTAAGTCTTCAGATAGATTTTTATATTTAAGTCTTACTTCATGTGTTCCAATTGATAATTTTGTTAAGTCTGCATAAACTTCGAAATCTCTAAGTTGCCTTGCCTTTGTTAATGAAATCCTTGAACCCTCTAAGGTCACATTTACTGATTCAGGGACACCTGTAACAACTAGGTTTTCCTGATCAAAGTATGTAACAACTGGTACATCTGTTACAGTTGCCTGGTCTGAGGTAGGTGATTGAGCTAATGGCGTTGTTGGTTGATTAACAGGTGAGCCTGAATCAATATTAACGGTTGCATATAACATTAACGCTAAAAACAGAGCAATAATCCTCATTACCCAACGATTATCTATCAACTTATCCATTTTTCTTTCCCCTCCATTGCCAACGGTTTGAGGAAACAGCTTTTGGACTATGATTTAACTCAGTTTGCAAAATCTCTCTTAATTCATCTTGAGATAGATCCCGATGTAGTTCACTGTTACGCGCAGCAGAGATACTGCCTGTCTCTTCAGAAACAATAATGGTTAAACTATCCGTTACCTCACTAATCCCTAAAGCAGCCCGGTGCCTTGTACCAAGCTCCTTTGAAATAAACGGACTTTCCGAAAGCGGTAGATAACAACCTGCTGCTGCAATGATATTCTTATGTATAATCACTGCCCCATCATGAAGAGGTGTGTTAGGAATAAAGATATTAATCAATAATTCCGAAGAAATCATTGAATTTAAAGGTATCCCAGTTTCTATGTAATCGCTCATCCCTGTTTCTTTTTCAATCGACATTAATGCGCCAATACGTCGCTTAGCCATATATTCTGTTGCCTTAATAATTGCTTCAACAGTTATATCCGAATCATCTTCTCCAGGTACACCACCTCGAGTAAATATTCGTCCTCTACCTAGCTGTTCCAATGCTCTTCGCAGCTCTGGCTGGAAAATGATAATAATGGCTAAAAATCCCCATGTTAAGGCTTGATCCATTAACCACTGTAATGTACTTAAACCTAAGTATTGACTCAACATGCGTACAACAATTATCACTGTAATTCCTTTTAATAGCTGGACAGCCTTTGTTCCCCTTGCTACCATAATTAATTTGTAAATCACGTACCAAACAAGGAGAATATCAACAGCTATGCCGAGGTAATGTAATATTGGTATATCCTCATATCCCATTCACTCGTCCTCCATGAGTTTCACTCTTATTTTACCAAAAAAGGTTTTGGAGTTTTAACGCCACCAATGGAAAATGAAGGAGATACGTTCAATAATATCCACTTCAATTTGGCGCCTAAAAGAAGCAAACTCCATATCATTCACATTAACCAGATTCGCCTATTTTTTAGAATAGGATGGTTTTTATCAATTTAGTGAAGTTTTAACCCCATCTCCATATTTAATATAGTTGTTTGATAACTATCATATTATATCATTTCCTATTAAAATGTAAAAAGGTCACCGTTTCGATGACCCTTAGTTTAACTAAAAACACCTACAACATCTTCAGAAATAGATTTTATATGGTACCATAACCATTCAAACAACTCGTCAACTTCCTCGATCTCTCCTGTTACCTGACCAGCTTGCGCAAGATAATTATCACCATTAATGACTGTGACATCTCCTTGGATCGTACCTTCGATTATTAATTCTCCATTTTTAACAGTAACATCCCCTTTTACTACCTCTCCCTTAGGAACAGTAACCTTACTGTTCTCCACAACCAAATTAGATTGTTTCGAAACGCTAAAATCCTGATCCTCATTCCATGCAGAAAAGAGACTACCTGTCATAAGTAAGACAAACATAGATGCTGCTGCTAATAATGGGTGACCTTTAAACCATCTCTTCCATGAAACAGTTCGTTTTTCCTTTGGAAGTTTATCCATGACTGCTTTTGTAAAATCTATTGGAGCCTCAATATGAGATGTGCTCTTTACAAGTGCTACAGTCTTTTCTAGTTCGTGAAAATGCTGATAACACTCCTTACAAGTTTGTAGATGTTCTTTTATCTTCTTTTCTTCCTCACTAGTTACTTCATGATCCATATATTTATGCAAAAGCTGAACAAATTCCGAAGAACAGCTCATCGTATCACCTCTTTATAAATGCCTTAATTGTTTTCTAAGGGCCTCTCTCCCTCTGTGAATTCGTGTTTTTACGGTACCTATTGGTATGTCTAGTATTTCACTAATTTCTTTCAATGATAGCTCATCTATATACTTTAAGACAATCACCGATCGATACTTATCAGGGAGCTTTAATATTTCCTTTTGAATCGTTTGCTGGAGTTCAATTGTTTCAAGCTCTTCCTCAGGTAATGCTACATCTGCAGCGACTTGGGAATACATTGTTAGACCTTCAGTTCCAGCTATTTCTGCATCTAAAAAATAATCTGGTTTCTTTTTTCGAATTCGATCAATCGAAAGATTTGTAGCGATTCGATAAAGCCATGTAGAAAACTTTTTATTCATATCATATGTATGAATGTTTACATATGCACGTATAAAAGCTTCCTGTGCAGTATCTTCTGCTTCATGGGCATTTCCAAGCATTCGATAACATAACTGATAGATTTTATCTTTATACAAATCAACTATCTCAGCAAATGCATTTTGATCGCCTTTTTTAACTTGCTTTATCCTAGTTTTTACAATCGTTTCCATTTAACATACCTCCGCACTTGCGGGTCTCTTTATATACGTATAAGATTTCTTCAGGTTTCATTTTTTTCACATAAAATTATTTTAACAAATTTTGGTGGATTTAGGGGGTAAAATTTCAATCTTATATTAATGATAAATAGAAATCAGTTTACATTTTCAATAACCACCTAAAAATCATAACCCTAAGTAGGATTACTTACTGAAACAGAAATATGTATCGTATATCAGTCAATGTTCTAAATACAAAAAAAACCATAAACTTTCGTTTATGGTTTTTTGTATTATGGAGCCTAGCGGGATCGAACCGCTGACCTCCTGCGTGCAAAGCAGGCGCTCTCCCAGCTGAGCTAAGGCCCCGTGCTGCCTATGGAGCGGAAGACGGGATTCGAACCCGCGACCCCCACCTTGGCAAGGTGGTGTTCTACCACTGAACTACTTCCGCAAATGATGAGCCATGAAGGACTCGAACCTTCGACCCTCTGATTAAAAGTCAGATGCTCTACCGACTGAGCTAATGGCTCTTAGTTACAAAACACTCTTAGTATGGCGCCCAAATCTCAGAAGGACTATTCAAGGAGCGACTCGATTTGTGCGCTGATGTTTCGCTACGCAGCTTATTCGAACGTGCTCTACCGACTGAGCTAATGGCTCTAAAATTGGCTGGGCTAGCTGGATTCGAACCAACGAATGACGGAGTCAAAGTCCGTTGCCTTACCGCTTGGCTATAGCCCAATGATTTTCAAGAGAATATTTATTATCCATCAAAACGATTATGTAAAAATTAGTATGAACAATATAAAGTGAAAATATTCACAACCAACCTTTAAAGAAGAACAAAAATAAACAAATTATGAAATGGATCCCATTTTCATTCGTTTATTGAATATTACTATTTAAATGGTGGAGGGGGGCAGATTCGAACTGCCGAACCCTAAGGAGCGGATTTACAGTCCGCCGCGTTTAGCCACTTCGCTACCCCTCCATATATGTGAAACAGTGCCGGCGAGAGGACTTGAACCCCCAACCTACTGATTACAAGTCAGTTGCTCTACCAATTGAGCTACACCGGCAAATAAATGGTGGAGGATGACGGGATCGAACCGCCGACCCTCTGCTTGTAAGGCAGATGCTCTCCCAGCTGAGCTAATCCTCCATATTAAAGATGTAAATGGTGACCCGTACGGGATTCGAACCCGTGTTACCGCCGTGAAAGGGCGGTGTCTTAACCGCTTGACCAACGGGCCAATATGATAATACTTTTTCTAAGCTTCCAACCGGGCTCGAACCGGTGACCTCTTCCTTACCATGGAAGTGCTCTACCAACTGAGCTATGGAAGCAATGGCTCCGCAGGTAGGACTCGAACCTACGACCGATCGGTTAACAGCCGATAGCTCTACCACTGAGCTACTGCGGAATATTATATAGCCTGGCGACGTCCTACTCTCACAAGGGGAAACCCCTAACTACCATCGGCGCTGAAGAGCTTAACTTCCGTGTTCGGCATGGGAACGGGTGTGACCTCTTCGCCATCATCACCAGACAATTGCGACAAGAATTATTATACTATTTATCATGAATATTTCAAGTGTTTTTTGTACTTTTATATTCCTTCAAAACTAGATAACGATTCACAATTCATTCACTTTGTTTTAACGCATAAATTTGGTTAAGTCCTCGATCGATTAGTATCAGTCAGCTCCACACGTCACCGCGCTTCCACCTCTGACCTATCAACCTGATCATCTTTCAGGGATCTTACTAGCTTACGCTATGGGAAATCTCATCTTGAGGGGGGCTTCATGCTTAGATGCTTTCAGCACTTATCCCTTCCGCACATAGCTACCCAGCTATGCCTTTGGCAAGACAACTGGTACACCAGCGGTGCGTCCATCCCGGTCCTCTCGTACTAAGGACAGCTCCTCTCAAATTTCCTACGCCCACGACGGATAGGGACCGAACTGTCTCACGACGTTCTGAACCCAGCTCGCGTACCGCTTTAATGGGCGAACAGCCCAACCCTTGGGACCGACTACAGCCCCAGGATGCGATGAGCCGACATCGAGGTGCCAAACCTCCCCGTCGATGTGGACTCTTGGGGGAGATAAGCCTGTTATCCCCGGGGTAGCTTTTATCCGTTGAGCGATGGCCCTTCCATGCGGAACCACCGGATCACTAAGCCCGACTTTCGTCCCTGCTCGACTTGTAGGTCTCGCAGTCAAGCTCCCTTGTGCCTTTACACTCTACGAATGATTTCCAACCATTCTGAGGGAACCTTTGGGCGCCTCCGTTACATTTTAGGAGGCGACCGCCCCAGTCAAACTGCCCACCTGACACTGTCTCCCAGCCCGATAAGGGCTGCGGGTTAGAATTTCAATACAGCCAGGGTAGTATCCCACCGACGCCTCCACCGAAGCTAGCGCTCCGGCTTCTCAGGCTCCTACCTATCCTGTACAAGCTGTACCAAAATTCAATATCAGGCTACAGTAAAGCTCCACGGGGTCTTTCCGTCCTGTCGCGGGTAACCTGCATCTTCACAGGTACTATAATTTCACCGAGTCTCTCGTTGAGACAGTGCCCAGATCGTTACGCCTTTCGTGCGGGTCGGAACTTACCCGACAAGGAATTTCGCTACCTTAGGACCGTTATAGTTACGGCCGCCGTTTACTGGGGCTTCGGTTCAAAGCTTCGCTTGCGCTAACCTCTCCCCTTAACCTTCCAGCACCGGGCAGGCGTCAGCCCCTATACTTCGCCTTGCGGCTTCGCAGAGACCTGTGTTTTTGCTAAACAGTCGCCTGGGCCTATTCACTGCGGCTTTTCGCAGGGCAAGCCCTGAAAAAGCACCCCTTCTCCCGAAGTTACGGGGTCATTTTGCCGAGTTCCTTAACGAGAGTTCTCTCGCTCACCTTAGGATTCTCTCCTCGCCTACCTGTGTCGGTTTGCGGTACGGGCACCTCTCACCTCGCTAGAGGCTTTTCTTGGCAGTGTGGAATCAGGAACTTCGGTACTATATTTCCCTCGCCATCACAGCTCAGCCTTTACGACAACGGGATTTGCCTCGTTATCAGCCTAACTGCTTGGACGCGCTAATCCAACAGCGCGCTTACCCTATCCTTCTGCGTCCCCCCATTGCTCAAATGGTGAGGAGGTGGTACAGGAATTTCAACCTGTTGTCCATCGCCTACGCCTTTCGGCCTCGGCTTAGGTCCCGACTAACCCTGAGCGGACGAGCCTTCCTCAGGAAACCTTAGGCATTCGGTGGAGGGGATTCTCACCCCTCTTTCGCTACTCATACCGGCATTCTCACTTCTAAGCGCTCCACTAGTCCTTCCGGTCTAGCTTCACAGCCCTTAGAACGCTCTCCTACCATTGTTCGTAAGAACAATCCACAGCTTCGGTGATACGTTTAGCCCCGGTACATTTTCGGCGCAGAGTCACTCGACCAGTGAGCTATTACGCACTCTTTAAATGGTGGCTGCTTCTAAGCCAACATCCTGGTTGTCTAAGCAACTCCACATCCTTTTCCACTTAACGTATACTTTGGGACCTTAGCTGGTGGTCTGGGCTGTTTCCCTCTTGACTACGGATCTTATCACTCGCAGTCTGACTCCTGAACATAAGTCTTTGGCATTCGGAGTTTGACTGAATTCGGTAACCCGATGGGGGCCCCTAGTCCAATCAGTGCTCTACCTCCAAGACTCTCAATTTCAAGGCTAGCCCTAAAGCTATTTCGGAGAGAACCAGCTATCTCCAAGTTCGATTGGAATTTCTCCGCTACCCACACCTCATCCCCGCACTTTTCAACGTGCGTGGGTTCGGGCCTCCATTCAGTGTTACCTGAACTTCACCCTGGACATGGGTAGATCACCTGGTTTCGGGTCTACGACCACGTACTCTTTCGCCCTATTCAGACTCGCTTTCGCTGCGGCTCCGTCTCATCAACTTAACCTTGCACGGGATCGTAACTCGCCGGTTCATTCTACAAAAGGCACGCCATTACCCATTAACGGGCTTTGACTACTTGTAGGCACACGGTTTCAGGATCTCTTTCACTCCCCTTCCGGGGTGCTTTTCACCTTTCCCTCACGGTACTGGTTCACTATCGGTCACTAGGGAGTATTTAGCCTTGGGAGATGGTCCTCCCTGCTTCCGACGGGATTTCACGTGTCCCGCCGTACTCAGGATCCACTCTGGAGGGAACGAAGTTTCAACTACAGGGTTGTTACCTTCTTTGACGGGCCTTTCCAGACCTCTTCATTTACTCCGTTCCTTTGTAACTCCGTATAGAGTGTCCTACAACCCCAAGAGGCAAGCCTCTTGGTTTGGGCTAATTCCGTTTCGCTCGCCGCTACTTGGGAAATCGCGTTTGCTTTCTCTTCCTCCGGGTACTTAGATGTTTCAGTTCCCCGGGTCTGCCTTTATCACCCTATGTATTCAGGTGAAAATACTACTCCATTACGAGCAGTGGGTTCCCCCATTCGGAAATCTCCGGATCAAAGCTTACTTACAGCTCCCCGAAGCATATCGGTGTTAGTACCGTCCTTCATCGGCTCCTAGTGCCAAGGCATCCACCGTGCGCCCTTAACAACTTAACCTTTGACATTATAAATGTCATTTTAATCATTATTAAGAGAATCACTAAACTAAGCGTTTAAACTCAGTGAATTACTTGAATTGTTATCGTTATCTAGTTTTCAAGGAACATAAAGCACAGGACGTGCAAATGCTACAAGCATTTATACTCCTATGTTTTGTATCTTACATATAAGAAAGATCAGAATGATCTCTCAAAACTAAACAAAAACCAAGTGTGCCTCATTTTCCTTAGAAAGGAGGTGATCCAGCCGCACCTTCCGATACGGCTACCTTGTTACGACTTCACCCCAATCATCTGTCCCACCTTAGGCGGCTGGCTCCTTACGGTTACCCCACCGACTTCGGGTGTTACAAACTCTCGTGGTGTGACGGGCGGTGTGTACAAGGCCCGGGAACGTATTCACCGCGGCATGCTGATCCGCGATTACTAGCGATTCCGGCTTCATGCAGGCGAGTTGCAGCCTGCAATCCGAACTGAGAATGGTTTTATGGGATTGGCTTGACTTCGCAGTCTTGCAGCCCTTTGTACCATCCATTGTAGCACGTGTGTAGCCCAGGTCATAAGGGGCATGATGATTTGACGTCATCCCCACCTTCCTCCGGTTTGTCACCGGCAGTCACCTTAGAGTGCCCAACTAAATGCTGGCAACTAAGATCAAGGGTTGCGCTCGTTGCGGGACTTAACCCAACATCTCACGACACGAGCTGACGACAACCATGCACCACCTGTCACCACTGTCCCCGAAGGGAAAGGTATATCTCTATACCGGGCAGTGGGATGTCAAGACCTGGTAAGGTTCTTCGCGTTGCTTCGAATTAAACCACATGCTCCACCGCTTGTGCGGGCCCCCGTCAATTCCTTTGAGTTTCAGTCTTGCGACCGTACTCCCCAGGCGGAGTGCTTAATGCGTTTGCTGCAGCACTAAAGGGCGGAAACCCTCTAACACTTAGCACTCATCGTTTACGGCGTGGACTACCAGGGTATCTAATCCTGTTCGCTCCCCACGCTTTCGCGCCTCAGTGTCAGTTACAGACCAGAAAGTCGCCTTCGCCACTGGTGTTCCTCCAAATCTCTACGCATTTCACCGCTACACTTGGAATTCCACTTTCCTCTTCTGCACTCAAGTTCCCCAGTTTCCAATGACCCTCCACGGTTGAGCCGTGGGCTTTCACATCAGACTTAAGAAACCACCTGCGCGCGCTTTACGCCCAATAATTCCGGACAACGCTTGCCACCTACGTATTACCGCGGCTGCTGGCACGTAGTTAGCCGTGGCTTTCTGGTTAGGTACCGTCAAGGTACCAGCAGTTACTCTGGTACTTGTTCTTCCCTAACAACAGAACTTTACGACCCGAAGGCCTTCATCGTTCACGCGGCGTTGCTCCGTCAGACTTTCGTCCATTGCGGAAGATTCCCTACTGCTGCCTCCCGTAGGAGTCTGGGCCGTGTCTCAGTCCCAGTGTGGCCGATCACCCTCTCAGGTCGGCTACGCATCGTCGCCTTGGTGAGCCGTTACCTCACCAACTAGCTAATGCGCCGCGGGTCCATCTGTAAGTGATAGCCGAAGCCATCTTTCAATGTCGAACCATGCGGTTCGACATGTTATCCGGTATTAGCTCCGGTTTCCCGGAGTTATCCCAATCTTACAGGCAGGTTACCCACGTGTTACTCACCCGTCCGCCGCTAATCTTTGGGAGCAAGCTCCCTCAGATTCGCTCGACTTGCATGTATTAGGCACGCCGCCAGCGTTCGTCCTGAGCCAGGATCAAACTCTCCAATAAAGAGTTGATGTAGCTCATAATTTTGTACTTTATAGTACGTTGTTTTGTTAATCGAAATTAACGTTGGCACGCTTGGTTTTGTTTAGTTTTCAAAGATCATTTTTTGTCGTTTCTCTCAGAAGCGACTTTATTAATTTAACACATCTCATCAGGTTCGTCAACTTCTTTTTAAAACTTTTTTTACATCAAGTTAACTAGTCGCTCATTGGCGACGGATATAAATATATCATTTTCTTATTTAAGGGTCAACTATAAATTATATTTTTTTTGATTATAGTTTGAAACCTTATTTATTAGACTCAAAAGGAGATCCTGTTTTTCTTTTAAAGCTCTCTCTTTTATCACATCACCTCTATCTATTCCTTCTACTTTACGTAATAAACTATTTACAATTGTCAGCTCATTTAATACAAGATCTTCTAATTCCCTCCGTTCCTTTTCACTAAACATATAATAAATCACTAAACCTAACTCCTTTCAACTGTCTTTTCCTCATTCTTTCTAATAAATTGCATTTCTAATCATTTTCAATAAAGTCCAAGCATAAACTTGTGACATGAGAAAGTTGGACGAGGAGGATCCTTATGAATCATTTTCATGTCATTCATATGAAAAAAATCAAACAGCTAGCGTTGATTATGATAGCTGCATTCTTTACTGCTGGAATTTTGTATGTAGAAAATGTATTAAATTACCCTGTTTTTTCTACTTCTGAAGGACCTAAAGCCATTTATCGAGGAGAGACGAAAAACAATGAAGTTGCATTAACCTTCGATATCAGCTGGGGAGATGTTAACGCCGAGCCTATCTTAGATACATTAAAAAAACAAAAAATCAATAATGCTACATTCTTTTTATCTGCTTCATGGGCAGAAAGACATCCAGATATAGTGAAGCGGATCGTTGATGAGGGACATCAAGTTGGCAGTATGGGATATGCTTATAAAAATTACACCGATCTGGAACCAAATGATATTAGAAGAGATTTATCTTTAGCAAATGAAGTATTTACTGAATTAGGAGTTAAAAATGTTACTTTGTTACGGCCACCAAGTGGGGGCTTTAACAAGGATGTCCTTAAAATTGCAGAAAAACAAGGGTATACCGTTGTTCATTATAGTATTGATTCAGACGACTGGACAAATCCGGGTGTTGAAATAATTGTCAAAAATACAACATCATCTTTAAAAGGCGGGGATATCATCCTATTACATGCTTCTGATTCAGCTAAACAAACAAATAAAGCATTACCTGCTATCTTGAAAGAACTAAATAACAGAGGCTTGAAAAATGTAACTGTTGGCGATCTCATCGCTAATGCTGATGCAAAGTCCTCAGAAGTAAAATAGAATGGCGTACTCTTCTTTGCCTTAATAAAAAAACACTAGATGAATTAAACATTCAATTGATTAACATGTAAAAAGCTAGCATACGCTAGCTTTTCTTTGTTCCAATGAATTTAGGCAGCATCAGTAATTGATACGCATTACAAACCTGTAAGGGCACAAGCATAAGTAACAACCAATCGCTTTCATTTACTCTCAAAGCTGGAAACCATTCTATTGTTGTAACAACAATCATAAAAAACAGTGCAGGAATAAAAGCTTCTTTATTTGTACTTGATTTTTTAAAAAACGCAATAATAAGACCGACAATTAATATATATAATGCCAGTAAAACATAAGATACAATGGATTCATTTCCCTCAGCAAATAATTGAAAACGGAAATAAACTAAATCAAATATGACAAAAATAATTAAAATGATTTGTGCTAAATTCCATAACGAAACAGTACGGAATATACCTAAACCAAACCTATGTACAGTTAAATAAGCAAAATAGCCCATTTGACTAATAACACTAAATATTAACCCGACTCCAAAAAGCCAGAATAAAATAGATAGTATTTCTAGAATATCAAAGCTGCTAAATAGCTCTTTATATTCTGACCATTTAAAAGCAAATCCAATAATACTTGTGGTTACCCCACCTACAAGTAAAGTACTTAAAAATAAACGCACCCAATTTCGACTATTCACTACTTTATCCTCCATTTTGTTCCTACTACTGATTTTACCAATCCTTTAGTAAAAATGCCATATCAGAAGCATTTTCCTCGTATAAAATCTCTTATCTAATTCAAAATATAATTAGTAATACGTAAAGAAGAAAGGGGCTTGGATTAACATGAAGAGACACACGCTCCTAATGATATTAGGGATGGCGGTATTTGGTTTAATGTTTTCTGGATGTGCACCCCAAGAAGAATCCGGTGGACAAATTGATTATGAAGAAACAAAAAAAATGGTTGTTGATATATTAAAAACAGATGATGGAAAGAAAGCACTACAAGAAGTTATGAAAGACGAAGAAATGAAACAGGTACTCGTTATGGATCAAAAGATCATAACAGAAACAATTCAAAGTACATTAACCTCTGACAAAGGAACAAAGTTTTGGCAAAAAGTTTTTGAGGATCCGAAATTTGTTGAGAGTTTCGCAACAAGCTTACAAGAGGAACATGAAAAAGTTATAAAATCTTTAATGAAAGATCCAGAATATCAAAAATTGCTTATCGGAATTTTTCAAGATCCTGAAATGCAAAAAACGATGCAGACTTCCATTAAAAGTCAGGAGTTTAGAAAACACCTTCAAGATGTCATTCTGGAAACATTATCAAGTCCATTATATAAAGTTAAAATACAAGAAACATTATTAAAAGCTGCTGAAGAAGCTGGACAGCAGCAAAGCGGCGGGGAACAATCTTCTCAACAAGGAAGTGGTGGTGGTCAAGGTGGAGAACAAGGTGGAAGTGGTAGCTAATTTATAAAATTTCTCCTACTTAAAAAAGCGCCCTTAGGCGCTTTTTTATGCTTTTACAGGAATAAGATTTGTCACCTGTTTTCCGATCGATAGATAGATTTGACCGATTGGATGATCTTCACCATATACAGATGGTGCAAAATCCTCTTCATTCCAATCAGGCTGCTGTAATGGAATTTTCCCAATAAGGGGTACTCGGAGTTCTTCGGCAAGTTTTTCCCCGCCACCGCGACCAAAGATATACTCCTTCTCACCAGTCTTAGCACTTTCGAAATATGCCATATTTTCAATGACACCAATAATTTCATGATCTGTTTGTATAGCCATTGCCCCAGCTCTTGCAGCTACAAAAGCAGCAGTCGGGTGTGGTGTTGATACGATAATTTCTTTACATGCTGGCAGCATAGAGTGAATATCTAATGCCACATCACCTGTTCCTGGTGGTAAATCTAATAGTAAGTAATCAAGATCTCCCCATTCAACCTCATGGAAGAAATTTGTAAGCATTTTTCCTAACATTGGGCCCCGCCATATTACTGGTGCGTTGTCTTCAACAAAGAATCCCATTGAAATGACCTCCACGCCAAATCTTTCAACAGGAATAATTTTTTCGCCTCTAACAACTGGTCTTTTTGTAATTCCCATCATATCAGGTACACTAAAACCATAAATATCTGCATCAATAAGTCCTACTTTTTTCCCTAAACGTGCTAGAGCAACAGCAAGGTTAACCGAAACTGTTGATTTACCTACTCCACCTTTTCCACTTGCAATAGCAACAAATGTAGTCTTACTATTAGGTGATAATAAAGAATGTGATTCACTAGTAGATGAATCCTGATAGGCAGCAATCGTTTCTTGTGGAAGCTCATGGAACCGAATCCCTACCGATTCAGCACCCGCTTCTTTTACTGTGTCGACAATTTGCTGCTGTAACTTAAGTTGTTCAGCAGTGTTTGTTTTAGCAATACCAATTTTTAAACTAACATGTGATTTTTCCTCTTTTATTTTCACTTCTTTAATGGCGTTCAGCTCTTCTAACGTTATATGTAAAAAAGGATCCTGCAGTTGTCCTATTATTGTACGTAATTCTTGTTCTCGTAGCATATTAACCACCCTTAGCTGAATTCGTTTTCATTAGTATAACATAATTTAAAGGGTATTAAGAATATTTAGTCTTCAAATGTTTAGACTCATATTATTCAGGTGGGTTCTTTTCATTGGAGAAGTATCTTAAAATACCATTATAAATAGATGCCGCTACTTTCTCTTGATATTGTTCAGAATTTAGCAGCTTTTCCTCTTGAGGATTAGATAAAAATCCAACTTCTACTAACGCTCCTGGCTTTTCACTATTTTTAAGTAAATACACCCCATCAATTGGTTTTGCTACACGTTCAGTATTCTCAAGATTTCTCCGCAACTCATCTTGAATGTATTTTGCTACATCTTCATTTTCAATAAACCTTCCATTATAAAAGGTTTGTGCTCCGCTCCATCTCGCAGAAGGAATTGCATTCAAATGGATACTTAAAAACAAATCAGCTTCGGATTCATTAATTAATTTCACACGCTTTTTCAAATCCTCTGCTTTTCTTCTGCTGTAACCTGATGTATCTTCATCCGCTAAGTCTACATCCTCTTCTCGAGTTAATAGCACAAGCGCTCCTTGTTCTTGTAAATAATCTCTTAATAATAAGGTAATACTTAGTGAGATGTCCTTTTCTAGAGTATTGTTACCTACCGCCCCACCATCTGGACCGCCATGACCTGGATCAAGATAAATGACTTTTCCAGTAAGCGGGAGATTCCACGATTCCCAGGATTTATCATTTGTAAATTGCCACTGGAAAAGAATAAGCAACACGATAAAACCCACGGTAAAACCTAACCACTTAAATTTTTTCTTCATATTATTCCCTCCTGCTCGTCCCCTCTCTTCAATATATGGGACAATTAGGAGGAATATGATAAAGAAGTACAATAAGTCAATGATTAGTGGAGTCTCATTTTATATCGCTTTTCTCCTTTTATATAGCCTTGTTTCCACCATGATTGAATATAATATTCACAAACTAGAAACACCTCATCGAAAGAAATATCTTTTATATTCAATTTTCCCCAGTTTATGAAATAATCAAATAAGTCATCAACCAACCGCTTCTCTTCTATCCAGCACCTTCTATTCGCATCCTCCATCGACTCCCCATAAAATCCAAATCGGCTATACTTTGCACCTAATAAATAGGCTTCAATTGCAAAATCAATACACCCGTCCTCTATCATTTCTTTTTTCCCCTTTTCAAAAAAACCAAAACAATCCTCAAATCTCTTTTTTATATCTGTTAACGAAAGTTCACGGAGCATCTTTTTCTCATAAATTAATTCTTTTTGGTGCCTCTTCTGCTTTAAAGAAATAACATCATTCATCTACTAACCCCCTTATATGTATTGTTTATCTGTCGATCTATATCATTCGTGAAATCTCTTCCATTTTTTATTTCCCAGAAAATTTAAAAGTGTTTAGATTTATCTGCATGAATTATCTAAATATAGTTTTTATTTTTCTAAATATATTGATTTCAATTAATTCAGAATATATTATTACCTAATAAAGGTGCTTCTTCCACAGACCTTTAGAAAAAGAATATAGCAGTTTATTTATTAGTAAAATTTATACATAGAGTGTATAATCCTAGTATTTATTTCAGAAATAATTAAACCGCTTACACTTGGGCAAGGGGGGAGTTTTAACATGCAACAAAACAATCAATTAAAACGTGAATTGAAAAGCCGCCATGTATTTATGATTGCTTTAGGGGGAGTAATTGGGACAGGTCTTTTTCTTGGTTCTGGTTATACAATTGGTGAGGCTGGTCCTGGGGGAGCATTAATCGCTTATCTATTTGGCGGGTTTGTTATGTATTTGACAATGCTTTGTTTAGGAGAATTGGCAGTAAGACTCCCAGATGCAGGTTCTTATCAAACATATGCCACAAAGTACATTTCTCCATCTACGGGTTATATGATTGGCTGGATGTCCTGGTTAAACTGGGCTGTAACGATTGGCTTAGAATTAATTACCGTTAGTATCTTAATGAAACGATGGTTTCCTGATACACCTACTTGGATTTGGTGTGTGGTATTTGCTGTAATTTTATTCGCTATTAATGCTTCATCAACTAGAAGCTTTGCAGAAGTGGAATTTTGGTTTTCGAGTATTAAGGTTTTAACGATCATTGTTTTCATCATATTAGGTTTAGCAGCCATGTTTGGTTTGATTGAGATGAAAGGTAGCCATTCTGCACCACTGTTTTCAAATTATTTTGACCATGGTGGTCTATTTCCAAATGGATTGATTGCCATTCTAATCACAATGATTGGAGTTAATTATTCCTTCCAAGGAACAGAGCTTGTAGGTATTGCTGCGGGTGAAAGTGAAGATCCTGAGAAAAATATTCCTAAAGCAGTAAATAGTACTGTTTGGCGGATTCTCGTTTTCTTTGTTTTATCGATCTTTGTTGTTGCAGGTTTATTCCCTTGGAAAGAAGCCGGTCTATTAGAAAGTCCTTTTGTTGTTGTTTTTGACAAAATAGGAATCCCTTATGCAGCAGATATTATGAATTTTGTTATTATTACTGCTGTGTTATCTGTAGCAAACTCTGGTTTATATGCGACAACACGTATGCTTTGGTCGATGTCAAACAAAGGTATGATTCATCCGGTTTTCGGTAAGCTTTCAAAACGTGGTGTACCGTTAAATGCCCTTATTATTAGTATGGCAGTAGGATGTTTATCCTTACTCTCTGGAATATATGCAGAAGATACTGTTTACTTATGGCTTTTATCAATTGCTGGTTTCGGTGCTGTAGTTGTCTGGGCCTCTATCGCCCTATCTAACTTACTAGGAAGGAAGCAGTTTATTAAGGAAGGTGGTAAAGTAAGCGAGTTAAAGTTTAAAACACCGCTTTATCCACTGGTACCACTGCTATCGCTTTTCTTCAACACAGTGGTAATTGTTAGCCTTGCCTTTATACCAGAACAACGAATGGCTCTTTACTGTGGGATTCCATTTATGATAATGTGTTATGCTTACTATTACATAGCAGTTAAGAGGAAATCAAAAAACACAATTGTTAACACAATACCTGTTGAAGAAAAGAAAATAAGTATATAATTTTTGAATTAGAGTTTTATACTTTTCAATTAAAGAGCGTCCTTGCTGTAGATACTTGGTTCTTCTGCATTAAGGATGCTCTTTTTTGTGGATGAAATTTGAAGCATGTTTTAGTAATTTACAAAGCTCCTTTAGAATCGTTTACTATGGGGTATCAACGGAAATTAAACAATAATTTGGATATACAATACTCCTCATGAAGACTTTGCAGAAAAAATTTCAAATTGCCTGGCGGTAGTCAATTATCTTCACTGGTTGGCAGTTGCAGTCAATATCGAATCAGTCTTATTTGAAATTATTTCATGGGACTATGATACAACATTTGGCTGCGAATGGAATGGTGATCTTCATGACTTGGATTCCATTAGTACTGAGGGCAAAAATACATGAATCAAAAAGATTTTAGAAATACCTAACTTTAGAAAGCCGTACCGGGATTTGATGGAGAAACTTCTTGATACCCTTTTTACCACTGAATATCTCGAACCAATCATTACATCTTTCATTGAGTCCATCCGCTCCTATCTTTTCTTTTAAGACGCTGATCTAGCTGAACAATTTAATGCTGAAAAAGATTTGATGATTACATTTATAAAAGATAGAAATCAATACTTAAGGAACCATTTAAACTGCTTAAGCTAATACAAAAATTATTTAGAAGGAAACATGGGAGAAAATGTGTTGGAAGAAAGACATAGATAATAATATTAAATAATAATATTAAATAAAAGAGTGGTCGATCAATAGTAGCCACCTTTTATAAGACACTAAGTCAAAAGATGATAGACGAGATATCTCAATAAATTACACCTGTAAATAATAAAAAGATTCAAGCAAACAAACTTTCAAGTATGCTTAAAAAATGTATATTTACTCAAATAATCCTCTTGATCTTGTAAATATTCCTAAACAGTACAACGATACAGACTTCGAATGGAACTTTACTTACACACGCTACTGAATTCATCTATTCCCCCCTTTATGTATTATTTATCTGTTGATCTATACATTCGCGAATTCTCTTCAAATTACTAATACAATGGTCACCCTTTCACTTTTAGAAACAGACACCATTTCACAAGAAATTTAGATTTCGTAGCATTTAAATCATACACTTTACAGCAAAAAATATAAATTACCCTCACTAGATTTTTATTTTATTTGTTAATTTTTGGAAACACTTTCTCATTATCTTTCGTTTAACAAGTGAATACGACATCAAAGGGGGAAGGCAAGGTTGATAAAAAAATTATTTATTCTTTTAATTTTAGCATTTCTTGCATTTTTCAGTTTAGATTTACCCTCTAGTACTGCAGCAGGTAGCAAATTCATTATTATTAACAAAGCAAACAACCAGCTAGCTTACTATGAAAACAGTCAGTTGCAAAAAGTTTTTAAGGTGGGTACTGGGAGAAGTCAAACCTTAACACCAGAGGGCAAATTTAAAATCGTGAACAAAATCAAGAATCGGCCTTACTACAAAGGTAATATTCCAGGAGGTGACCCGCGTAATCCGCTTGGCAACAGATGGCTTGGATTAAATGCTAGAGGAACGTGGGGTACAACTTATGCCATTCATGGGAATAATAACCCGAATTCAATTGGCGGATATGTAAGCTCTGGATGTATACGAATGTACGATAATGAAGTCGAATGGTTATTTAATCAAGTACCAACCAATACAACAGTTATTATCACAGATTCTAATAAAACATTTGATTCCATTGCCGCAGCTAATGGATATAAAGTAACAGCGAGCTCAGGATCTCCTGAAGTGCCAGCTATATCTAATGGAAGCACTTTAAAAAGAGGCAGTAAAGGTACAGCCGTTCAAGAACTCCAGCGCAAACTTACTTCAATCGGTTTTAACACAAAAGGGCTAGATGGGATCTTCGGTGCAAATACAGAGCAGGCAGTCCGCCAATTCCAAAAATCTCGACGACTGTCAGTAGATGGGATTGTCGGTCCCTCAACAAGAAAAGCAATTTGGGGGATCTTAGGATCGAACCAAGCGAAACCTGTTACAGATGTACACAAAAGCAGTCCTCTTAAAACGGGGAGTCGAGGAAAAGAAGTAAAAGAGCTTCAACACATATTGACTGCTCATGGTTACAATACAAAGGGTATAGACGGGGTTTTCGGTCCTAATACAGCTCAGGCAGTTCGTCAATTTCAAAAAGCACAGGGTTTAGTAGTAGATGGGATTGTCGGTACTTCAACGAAAAAAGCTCTTGGACGTATCTAACATGAAAATGCTAGGTAGAAATTGATCTACCTAGCATTTTTTATGAATTCTCTCAATTAAAATCATGTACTTAGAGCCCGCCAAGTATCTGTATCGTCCTCATGCTGAACTTTGGTTAAGAGCAATTTTTTTTGAAATAATAAAGATCCCCAACCAAATCGGTTGAGAGCCTTCCAAACGCCAATAATGACCCGTACGAAGAACCGGAAGCTCCGGAGATTATTGTTGAAACTGACAAGTTCACTATAGAAGAATTTTCAGAGAAAATAATTAATATTTAAAAGAAAAGAAATAAATTTAGAGAGACACAGTATTTTCTCCAATAAAAATCCAACAGCACTTTTAGTTTATTAAGTATTCGATTTATAAGTAATTTTCTTTAGAATTGAATCCCTAACCAAATGTCGTGACAAGCATTAATTGTTTCTCACGACATTTGGTTAGATACAATTTCTATACTAGATGGTAATAATAAAAATAACTATATAAATCTCTTCTATTATCAGTTTTTATACCATTGGCATATTATTAGTAAGCAAAAAAATCTTGATTCTAAGGAATCTCAGGTACGAAAAAAAGTTGAAGAACCCCTGTACAATTCCTCGGTGGAATCTAATATTTTTTACCAAATTTTCTTACCGGATTTTTTACCATAACCTGGGCAGGTTGATTGTTATATCCATTTGGAATCTGTACTGGTCTGCCTTGAAACAACACCCGTGGCTTTGGAGTTTTTTTACATGAACACATTAAAAACACCTCGCTTTCTAAATTTATTATATGAAATGAATTTTCTTATGCTTGTACGAAATACACAAAAAAGGAGAAGGCTGATCTCAAAATGTCATATTTAAGGACAGTTTAGTCAGTCTTTTTGTTATTTAGAATAAATTCTCTATTTATATGTGATGCGAGTACTGGAATGGTAATTGTTGCAAATTTTCTTGCCCAATTTACACATGTAGCCATTTCTTTTATATGGTAATTTTCGTCCCGTCAAATTTTGTTAGGGAAAAGCCCTTAAAAATTCCATTGTATGTTGGCCTATAGGCCCTAAGAATACCTATAGCAACGGATTCCCCTAATTCCAGACCCGCAACTCCATCGGATCGCCAGTGAATAGCTGCTGTATCACGTCTATGTGCGATATTGGAGGCAAGTTTATTTAACTCTCCTCCTATTGTTAGTGCTTGACCTCCATAAAGGATTAATGCTGTGCCATCATTATTAGTAACTACAGGATCTGGAATAATGAACAATTCATTAAAGAAAGCTTTCAGCATAGTAACTCCTGCTCCAGTAATACATGCATGTCCTGCAGGGTATGCTGGTTGGGTAGGACAACCTTCCGGATAAGCTATCGGTAACAGGTACATACCATATTTAGTTTTTACATGACCATACCTAAACTGGCATTAGAATTAATGTCAGAACAAAATGCTGCTAATGAACGTAATTACTGGACAAAGGAAGAAATAAAAAATTTCCTATTCATTACTAAAAATGAATTATCTTTACGTGATCATGTTATTTTTCAACTATTAATTTATACTGGAGCACGAAAAGGTGAATTATTAGCTATTTCTTGGGAAGATATTGATTTTGAGGCTAGATCATTAAAATTGTGGAAAACACTTTTTCAAACTGACGGAAAGCATCTTCTTCAAACGCCTAAAACTAGGGATTCTAAGCGTTTAATCAGTTTAGATACCCAATCCCTTTCCCTATTAAAAAAGTGGCGTATAATCCAAATGGAGGAAAATTTAGCATTTGGAAGTAGGAATGCGAATAATAATATTATATTCACCAGACCAGACGGAACTCCATTGAGATTGGCTTATTTAAACGAGAAGCTCAACATATTAATTAAGCGACACAACCTTCACCCCATTACAATACATGGGTTACGACATACCCATGCTTCTCTGTTATTTGAGGCTGGAGCAAACATTAAAGAGGTTCAAGAACGATTGGGTCACTCAGATATTCAAATGACCATGAACGACTATACGCATGTCACAGTATATTGAGCTTTGAGTTGTGGTCATAGTGGTCAAAATGTAGTCAAAAGAAGCTTTCAGGCATAAAAAAGACCCCCGACCAATTTGGTTGAGAGCCTTTGAAACGTTGATAATTAACGTTTTGAGAACTGAGGTGCACGACGAGCGCCTTTAAGACCGTATTTTTTACGTTCTTTCATACGAGCGTCACGAGTTAATAAACCTGCACGTTTAAGTGTTGGACGGTATTCTGGATCTGCTTCTAATAAAGCACGAGAAATACCATGACGGATAGCGCCGGCTTGACCTGCAATTCCACCACCTGAAACATTTACAAGAACATCATAGCTACCTGTAGTTTCAGTTAAGTTTAATGGTTGTTTGATATCTTCAATTAAAGCTGCTGATGGGATGTAGTCTGTAATTTCACGACTATTTACAACGATACGGCCTTCACCTGGAACTAAACGTACACGTGCTACTGAACTCTTACGACGACCAGTACCGTAATATTGAACCTGTGCCAAATTAATAACCTCCTTTTTAATTATCCGCGAAGTTCGTAAACTTCAGGTTGTTGTGCTTGGTGTTGATGTTCGCCACCAGCGTATACATGTAATTTTTTACCAATTTGACGTCCTAATGAACCTTTTGGAAGCATTCCTTTGATTGCTAATTCAAGCATTTTCTCAGGATAGTTCGTACGCATTTCGTTTGCAGTTCTAGTTTTTAATCCACCAGGAAAATTGCTGTGACGGTAGTAAATTTTATCAGTTAATTTTTTACCTGTTAATTCAATTTTCTCAGCGTTGATGATGATTACATGATCTCCAGTGTCAACGTGTGGTGTGAAAGTTGGTTTGTGCTTACCACGTAAGATAGATGCTACTTCACTTGCAAGACGACCAAGAGTTTGGCCAGATGCATCTACTACGTACCATTTACGTTCGATATTGCTTGCGTTTGCCATAAACGTTGTACGCATGTTATTCCCTCCTAGTTGATAAAAATATATATTGGTTCTTCTTCTATTTCATAACACGATAAGTTTCCGGGGCTTATTCGTGGGGTTGAAATACATACCATCAAATATAATATAACTTATATAACCTAATGTCAAGAAAATGTTACACCTGGTTTAGTTGTCATAATGAACTTTCCATAAATATAACCCACGACCAGGAACTGTTTTACCACTCAAGCTTCTATTGCGTCCTTCTAGTATTGTTGGTATTTGATCAGCATTTATTTTACCTTGCCCTACATCTAACAAGGTTCCAACAAGTATTCGTACCATGTTATACAAAAATCCGTTACCGATAAAACGAAATATGATTTCTTTTTCATTTTCAATAACTTCAATTGAGTAAATCGTTCTAACTTTGTCTCCAACCTCTGTTTTTGCTACACAAAAGCTCGTAAAATCATGTGTCCCACATAAATGAGTGCAAGCCCTTCTTATGGCGCTTAAATCGAGTTTATATGGGTAATGAAAGCTATAATTACGTTTAAACACATTAATCATCTTTTGCTGATCAATTCGATAGCGATATTCCTTAGCAGTCGTATCAAACCGTGCGTGGAAATGCTCATCGACATAGTTAGCCTCAACTATAACAATATCTTCTGGAAGTAAGCTATTTATTGCATATGGCCATCTTTCTTCAGGAATTGTTAGATGTGTATCGAAATGAAAAACTTGTCCTACCGCATGAACCCCAGCATCTGTTCTTCCAGAGGCATGTACCTTAATAGGTTGTCCTTTATGAAGTTTAAATAGAACTTCTTCAATTTCCCCTTGAACTGTCCTCTTTTGTGGTTGAACTTGGTACCCGCTAAAATGTGTACCATCATAAGAAACAATACATCTTACCCTCATTTTCTGCTCCTATGCCCGTAAATAAATTAATAATAATCCCAAAATGATTAGTAGTACAAGGACAGCTGTGTCTAAAAACTTCCAGTTTAATTGTCTTAGTTTTGTTCTGCCTTCCCCACCTTGATAACCCCTTGCTTCCATTGCTGTAGCAAGCTCATCAGCACGTTTAAAAGCACTAATAAAAAGTGGAACAAGTAATGGAACAATTGCTTTGATCCGGTTTTTAATAGGACCGCTCGCAAAGTCAACACCTCTTGCCATCTGTGCTTTTAAAATCTTATCCGTTTCCTCCATTAAGGTTGGTATGAAACGTAATGAAATTGACATCATTAAAGCAAGTTCATGTACAGGTAAACCAAGCTTTTTGAATGGAGCCAATAAGCTTTCCATTCCATCCGTAATTTCGATAGGTGTCGTTGTTAGGGTTAATATAGTTGTCATCAAGATCAAGAATAAAAAGCGTAAAGATATATATATCCCTTGTCTTAGACCTTCCTCATAAATTTGGAAGAAACCTAAATCTAACAAAATTTCTCCTTCCTTTGTTACCAAAAGATGGAGAATAAACGTAAATAAAATAATCCATAATACAGGCTTAAGACCTTTTATTAAGAAATTTACTGGTAATTTTGTTAATAACACAATCGTAATTGTGAATAATCCTAGCAATACATATGTTAGAGCATTATTAGCTAGAAAGACAATAAACACGAACAAAAAGATCATGATTAGTTTTGATCGTGAATCCATTCGGTGAATAAGTGAGTGTCCTGGAACATATTTTCCAATGATCATACTATCCATCATTTTGAAACCACCTCACCTATTAATGCCTTAATTTGTTTAACAGTCTCATCTAAAGTTAGGGAAATCTCGTTTGAGGATAGTCCTTTATCTGCTAATAATTGTTGGAGCTTGACTGTTTCAGGCAGATCTAATCCTAATGACGCTAATTTATCTGCCTCATTAAATACCTCTCTTGGGCTGCCCTGCATTGCTACCGTACCCTTATGCATAACAATAATCTCATCTGAGTATTTAGCAGCATCCTCCATACTATGTGTAACTAGAATAATCGTAAGGTTTTGTTCTTTATGCAAACGGTAAAATAAGTCCATGATCTCTTTTCTACCCTTAGGATCCAGACCAGCTGTTGGTTCATCTAACACAAGGACTTCAGGTCCCATAGCTAACACACCTGCTATTGCAACCCTTCGCATTTGACCACCACTTAAATCAAAAGGTGATTTTTTTAGAATGGACTCTGGTAATCCTACAATTTCTAAGCATTGTCGTGCTTTAAGGATTGCTTCTTTTTCGCTTACGCCAAAATTCATTGGTCCAAAGGCAATATCTTTCTCGACAGTTTCTTCAAAGAGTTGATGCTCAGGAAATTGAAAGACAATTCCAACTAGCTTTCTTACAGCCTTCAAATCTTTATGTTTTTTACCTGATTGAATCATATAATCCCCAATTTGAATCGAACCTTTAGTTGGTTTTAAAAGCCCGTTCAAGTGCTGAAGAATCGTTGACTTACCAGAACCAGTATGTCCTATAATAGATACATACGTACCTTCTTTAATCGTTATATTTATATCATAAAGTGCAAGCCTTTCAAAAGGGGAACGAGCCTGATAGCGATGTTCTAAGCTTTTGATTTTAATGTCCATAGCTCATTCACCAGACCTTCCTCTGTTAGATGGTTATGTCGAATTGGAACACCAGCTTCTCTTAGCTTTTTACTTAATTGAAATGGAAAAGGTAGATCTAGACCAATTTCAACAAGCTTTTCATCAAGCATGAAAATATCCTCTGGTATACCTTCAGCGAACTTTTCCCCACCGTTCATTACAATTATTCTATCGGCCTTAGAGGCTTCCTCTAAATCATGTGTTATTGAGATAACTGTTAATAATCCCTGATTGTTTAATTCACGTATCGTGTGAATCACTTCGCTTCTTCCAATTGGATCTAACATTGATGTTGCTTCATCTAGAATAATAATATCGGGTTGTACAGCGATAACCCCTGCAATTGCTACACGCTGTTTCTGACCTCCTGAAAGATGGTGTGGTTCATGATCCAGAAAAGAATCCATTTTTACTTGCTTCGTTGACCAATCAATTCTTCTCACCATTTCATCTCTAGAAATACCGATATTTTCAAGTCCAAATGCAACATCATCTTTAACTGTTGTTCCGACAAACTGATTATCAGGATTTTGAAAAACCATACCAACATGTTTTCTAATTTCCCAAATCGTTTTTTCAGAAAGTTCAATTCCACTTACACGGACTTTCCCACTATCAGGAATAAATAATCCATTCAATATTCTTGCTAACGTAGATTTACCAGATCCATTATGACCTACAATTGCAAGCCATTCTCCTTTATTAACATGTAATGATACATCATTTAAAGCAGGAGTCGATTCCTGATGATAATGGAAGGTTATGTTTTCTACCTCTATGATTGGTTGACCCATCGCTCGTCTCTCCTAACCTCTATTTAGAAAAGCGCAAGGCGCCCTCCCAGCAGCGAGAAGCATATGACAAGATATCTGTCTGCTCTGGCGATTTATTTCTACCACAAGGCATTCTAAGCTGTCATCACAGGTTAATTGTACCAAACAAATCCTGTGCTTCGCTGAAAACACCTGAGTTAGACATTCAACAAAGACGCATACGCCTTATTAGCCTTTAAAATATAGACAGATAGGGATAAGAATGCGCTCTTCTCATTTCAATCGCTGTAAACATTAATCGAGGGCATGCCCTGGAGATGGCTGTGTATGCGCTTAGCCACATTTTGTGAAATACTTATACATTCTAATATATAAAAAAAGGGCATTGATCCAGTTCTGCAACTGTCACGCCCTTGTAGTAAAAAATTTAATTAAACTAATTCAATGATAACCATTGGTGCACCGTCACCGCGACGAGGTCCAATTTTCATGATGCGAGTGTACCCACCTTGACGCTCTTGGTAACGTGGAGCAATATCAGTGAAAAGTTTTTCTAAAGCATATTTTGGCTTATCCTTCTCTTTACCTTCTTCTGTTGTAACAGTTACAACTTCAGCAACTTCATTACGAACGTAAGATGCTGCTTGACGGCGAGCATGAAGATCTCCACGCTTTCCTAATGTAATCATCTTTTCAACAGTTGAACGTAATTCTTTAGCTCGTGCTTCAGTTGTTTCAATACGCTCACTAATGATTAAATCAGTAGTTAAATCACGAAGCATAGCTTTACGTTGTGCACTAGTACGGCCTAATTTTCTGTATGACATGTGATGTCCCCTCCTTCGTTGTATAATGTATGTTTTTTAATACATATATCTATTGAAACATACGAAAACGCTAGTTAATTTCTAACTAGTCGTCAGTCGTCTTTGCGAAGACCTAAACCTAGTTCTTCTAATTTCGCTTTAACTTCTTCAAGAGATTTACGACCTAGATTACGAACTTTCATCATATCTTCTTCTGTTTTATGAGCAAGCTCTTGTACTGTGTTAATACCAGCACGTTTTAAACAGTTGTAAGAACGGACTGACAAGTCTAATTCTTCAATCGTCATCTCAAGAACTTTTTCTTTTTGATCCTCTTCTTTTTCGACCATAATTTCTGCATGTTGAGCTTCATCTGTAAGCCCTACAAAGATATTAAGGTGTTCTGTAAGGATCTTTGAACCTAAAGCAATCGCTTCTTTCGGTCCTGTACTACCATCAGTCCAAACATCTAATGTCAGTTTATCGTAGTTAGCAACTTGGCCAACGCGTGTATTCTCTACTTGGTAGGAAACACGTGAAACTGGTGTGTAGATAGAATCGATTGGAATAACTCCAATTGGTTGATCCTCTCTTTTGTTTGAATCAGCTGGAGTATAGCCACGTCCGCGCTTTGCTGTAAGTCTCATTCTAAAGCTAGAATCTGATGCAAGAGTTGCAATATGAAGATCTGGATTAAGAATTTCAACGTCACTGTCATGAGTAATGTCAGAAGCAGTTACACTTCCTTCGCCTTGAACATCAATTTCAAGCGTCTTCTCTTCATCTGAATAGATTTTAAGAGCAAGCTTTTTAATGTTTAAGATAATCGAAGTAACATCTTCAACAACACCTTCGATTGTTGAAAACTCATGAAGTACGCCATCAATTTGGATTGATGTTACAGCGGCACCAGGGAGTGAGGATAAAAGAATACGACGTAAGGAGTTACCCAAAGTTGTACCATATCCACGCTCAAGTGGCTCGACGATGAATTTACCGTATTTGGCATCATCGCTGATTTCAACCGTTTCGATTTTTGGTTTTTCAATTTCTATCATCTATAAACCCTCCTTCAAAACGTCGAAACCCCGGCTAGACAAAGAGTTTTGTTATACGTCTAACCGAAATTCCCCATTCAAAAGTTCCCGAATGTGCACAACAACATAGTGATTCTGCTAGAACTTATATACTGTATCATAACCCATTATAGACAGGGATACAAAATCTATACAGAAAATTTACACACGACGACGTTTTGGTGGACGGCATCCATTATGTGGAACTGGTGTAACGTCTCTGATAGCAGTTACTTCTAAGCCTGCAGCTTGTAGTGAGCGGATCGCCGCTTCACGACCAGCACCTGGTCCTTTAACTGTAACTTCAAGAGTTTTTAAACCATGTTCCTGTGATGCTTTTGCAGCTGTTTCAGCAGCCATTTGTGCAGCGAAAGGAGTAGATTTACGTGAACCTCTAAAACCTAACGCTCCAGCACTTGACCATGAAATTGCATTACCATGAGTATCTGTAATAGTAACAATCGTGTTGTTGAAAGTTGAACGAATATGAGCAATTCCACTCTCTATATTCTTTTTCACACGACGTTTACGAGTGTTCGTTTTACGTGCCATTATGGATTAACCTCCTTTTACCTTATTTTTTCTTGTTTGCTACAGTACGACGTGGTCCTTTACGTGTACGAGCATTATTTTTCGTATTTTGTCCACGAACTGGTAAACCACGACGGTGGCGGATACCACGGAATGAACCGATCTCGATTAGACGTTTGATGTTAAGAGAGATTTCACGACGAAGGTCACCCTCAACTTTTAGCTTATCGATTACGTCACGAATTTTACCTAATTCTTCTTCTGTTAGATCACGTACACGTGTATCTTCAGAAACTCCAGCATCAGCTAAAACTTTCTGAGCAGTTGAACGTCCGATCCCGAAGATATATGTTAATGAAATGACAACACGCTTGTCACGAGGAATATCAACACCTGCAATACGAGCCATTAAGCTTGCACCTCCTTATAGATTAACCTTGTTTTTGCTTATGTTTAGGATTCTCACAAATAACCATGACTTTGCCTTTTCTGCGAATGACTTTACATTTTTCACAAATCGGTTTAACAGATGGTCTGACTTTCATGATTTTAATACCTCCTTAGTAGTACGGAGTGCTAATTATTTAAAACGGTACGTAATTCTTCCACGAGTTAAATCATATGGAGATAATTCTACCGTTACTTTGTCTCCAGGTAAAATACGAATGAAATGCATGCGAATCTTTCCAGATACATGCGCCAATACCGTATGACCGTTCTCAAGTTCTACCTTGAACATTGCATTCGGCAATGTTTCCATGACAGTTCCTTCTACTTCAATTACATCGTCTTTCGCCATCGAACTGTTCTCCCTTCTCAAAATCAGTAACTTGCTCATTGACAAACTAAGGTATTTCACTATCCTTTTTGTCACACGACCTGTTTCCATTATACTGTTCTGAACTTCCGGAGATACGAAGATAAAGAATTCTAGATGATGAACATTCATTCAATTTGGAGATTCAAACTTTCGCTTTTCTCCATCAGTAGTTAGGCTTTTGTTAGAATTTCATAGCCTATTTCAGTTATGGCAATCGTATGCTCAAAATGGGCACATATTTTACCATCTACTGTTACAACTGTCCATTCATCAGCCAATGTTTTAACATAACGGGTACCCGCATTAACCATTGGTTCAATCGCTAACACCATTCCAGGCTTGAGCCTTGGACCTTTATTAGGTGGACCATAATGGGGAATTTGCGGATCTTCATGTAATTCTTGCCCTACCCCATGACCAACATATTCTCTTACAACAGAAAAATTATGTTCTTCAACATAAGTCTGAATGGCGTGAGAGATATTTGAAAGTCTATCTCCAGGTTTCGCTTCCTTAAGTCCTCTATATAAAGACTCCTCAGTGACATTTAAAAGTCTCTGAGCTTCGTCAGAAATTTCACCTACAGCATAAGTCCAAGCAGAATCACCATGATATCCATTATATTTTGCACCTATATCAATACTAATTATATCTCCTTCACGCAATAGGCGATCACCTGGAATTCCGTGAACGAGTTCTTCATTAACAGAAACACAAATGCTCCCGCGAAAACCATTATACCCTTTAAAAGATGGAATTGCATCACATCGACGAATATACTTTTCGGCAATTGCATCCAATTCTTTCGTAGTGATACCTGGTTTAACATATTTTTGAAGTTCTTGATGTGTTAGTGCAACAATCCGACCAGCTTCTCTCATAATTTCAAGTTCACGCTGGGTCTTACATATGATCATGCACAAGGCCTCCGAGCAATTGATTTACATCTACGAAGACTTTATCGATATCCTGTTCACCATTAATATTTGTTAAATAACCTTTTTCGTTATAAAAGTTTAATAATGGTTCAGTCTGCTTTAGGTTAACTTCCAAACGATTTGCAACCGTTTCTTCATTGTCGTCTGCACGTTGATATAGTTCTCCACCACATTTATCACATTCACCAGCAGCAGCAGGTGGATTGAATATTAAATGGTAAGTAGCGCCACATTGTTTGCAGATACGACGACCTGTTAAGCGTTCCATCAAGATATCTTTATTTACTTCAATGTTGATGACATAATCAATCTTTTTGTCTAGATCTGCTAGAATATTTTCAAGCGCATCAGCTTGAGCAACAGTTCTAGGAAAACCATCTAAAAGAAAACCTTTTTGGCAATCATTCTTTCCTAAACGTTCACGAACAATACCTATTGTAACTTCATCCGGTACAAGTTCACCTTTATCAATGAATGATTTCGCTTGTAGACCTAGTTCTGTTTCTTCTTTCATAGCAGCTCTGAACATATCTCCTGTTGAGATATGAGGGATGTCGTACTTCTCTACAATACGTTCAGCCTGTGTGCCTTTACCAGCACCTGGAAGGCCCATCAATACTAGATTCATTTGTATACCCCCCTCAGTCTCTATTTTGAGGGATGGGAAACGGGTCTCCCATATCCTCATTATTTAATAAAGCCTTTATAATGACGTTTAACTAATTGACTTTCAAGCTGTTTCATTGTTTCTAGAGCAACCCCTATAACAATTAGCAAACTTGTTCCACCAATCTGTGCAGATTGTGGAAGATCAGCAAACTGAATGAAGAAAACAGGAAGAACAGCTATAACTGCTAAGAAAAGAGAACCGACAAAAGTTAAACGATATAATACCTTTGTAACATATTCTTGCGTACTTTTACCTGGTCGAATCCCAGGAATATAGCCGCCTTGTTTCTTCAGGTTTTCCGACATTTGTTCAGGATTTACTTGTACAAATGTGTAGAAATATGTGAAAGCAATAATTAATGCTATATAGATGATCATTCCTATTGGCTGTGTGTAATCAAATGTTTTCTGGATCCAATCCGTTACATCATTAGGTCCAAAGAACGAAGCAATCGTCGGTGGAGTAATAATGAATGACACTGCGAAGATTACAGGAATAACACCAGCAGGATTAACCTTTAATGGAAGATGAGTCGTTTGACCACCAGCCGCATTGTTATTTCCAGAACGCTTAGCATATTGAATTGGAATCTTACGAAGTGCTTGTTGGATAAAGATAACACCAACAACAACAGCTAATATAGCTAATATAAGAATGATTACGGTGATAATTCTTATGAATAGTTGATCACCGGCATTTTGAAATTGTTGAGCATAAATTTGGTTAACAGTTGTAGGAATTCCTGCAGCGATCCCAGCAAAGATGATAATGGAAATACCATTACCAACACCTTTAGAAGTGATCTGTTCTCCTAACCACATTAAAAAAGCTGTACCAGCTGTTAATACAATCGCAATTAATAGGTATGTGGCAACACCAGGGTTTTCTATAAGAATGCCGCCTGACATGTTGTTAAAACCATAAGACATACCTAACGCTTGGATGAAACCTAATATTATCGTAAAGTATCGTGTAAACTGAGCGAGCTTGCGTCGCCCAACATCACCTTGTTTAGACCATTCAGTAAATTTCGGAACAACGTCCATCTGTAAAAGCTGAACAATGATCGAAGCTGTGATATATGGCATAATTCCCATCGCAAGGATTGAGAAATTATACAATGCACCACCACCGAATGTGTTTAAGATTCCGAAAACATTTAGCTCATCCTGTGCTTTTAGAACCTCGGCGTTGACGTTCGGCACAGGAATGAACGTGCCTATACGAAATACTACTAACATTAAAAGGGTGAATATGATCTTTCTTCTAATATCACCCACGCGCATAAAATTGGAGATTGTTTTAAACATTAGATCACCTCAACTGTACCGCCAGCAGATTCAATTGCTTCTTTTGCAGTAGCAGAGAATTTGTTAGCTTTAACAGTTAGTTTTTTCTCTAATTGACCGTTACCAAGGATTTTTACACCAGCTTTTGTATTGCTAAGAACACCAGTTTCTAGCAATAATTCTGGAGTAACTTCAGTACCCTCTTCAAAGCGGTTAAGAGTCTCAAGATTTACAATAGCAAAGTCCTTGCGGTTGATGTTCTTGAATCCGCGTTTAGGTAAGCGACGGAACAAAGGAGTTTGACCACCTTCGAATCCAGGACGAACTCCACCACCAGAACGAGCATTTTGTCCTTTATGACCTTTACCAGCTGTTTTACCGTTTCCAGAACCAGTACCACGACCAACACGATTACGTGTTTTACGTGAACCTTCTGCTGGTTTCAATTCATGAAGTTTCATTGGGACACCTCCTTATTTATTGATGTTTCTTTTATTGTTCTTTAACTGTAACTAAGTGAGCAACTTTATTAATCATACCGCGAATCGCAGGATTATCATCTTGAACTACAGTTTGATGTAACTTATTAAGTCCAAGAGTTTTAACAGTAACACGTTGATCTTCAGGACGACCAATCACACTGCGAGTGAGGGTAATTTCTAACTTATTCGCCATTTTAGTTCCCTCCTTATCCTAACAGTTCTTCTACCGTTTTTCCACGTAACTTCGCAACATCTTCAGCACTCTTTAATTCACTTAATCCAGAAATTGTAGCACGGATCATGTTAATTGGAGTGTTTGAACCTAAAGACTTAGAAAGAATATCTGCAACACCTGCTAATTCTAATACCGCACGAACAGGTCCTCCAGCGATTACTCCTGTACCTTCAGATGCCGGTTTTAAAAGAATATTTCCTGCTCCAAATTGACCGATAACTTGGTGAGGAATTGTAGTACCAACCATTGGTACTTCAATTAAGTTTTTCTTAGCATCTTCGATTGCTTTACGAATTGCTTCTGGTACCTCTTGTGCTTTACCAGTACCGAAACCTACATGACCGTTTTTGTCTCCTACAACAACAAGTGCTGCAAAACGGAAACGACGACCACCTTTAACAACTTTCGCTACGCGGTTAACGGTAACTACGCGTTCTTCAAGCTCTAATTTGTTTGGATCAATACGACGCATCTTTTGTGTCCCTCCTTTTGCGATTAAAATTCAAGTCCAGCTTCGCGCGCTGCTTCAGCTAGAGCTTTAATACGACCATGATATAAATATCCTCCGCGATCGAATACAACAGTTTTAACGCCTTTTTCGATAGCACGTTTAGCTACTAATTCGCCAACTTTTTGCGCAGCTTCAACGTTACTATTAGAATCAAGAGTTAAATCTTTATCTAAAGTAGAAGCACTAACTAAAGTAACAGAGTTTGCATCATCAATTACTTGTGCGTAAATATGTTGGTTAGAACGATATACGTTAAGACGAGGACGAGTTGTAGTTCCAACTAATTTAGAACGTACACGCGCATGTCTTTTTTTACGTACAGCATTTTTATCAGCCTTAGTAATCATTTAGGTCACTCCTTTCTTATCATCTAGGCGACATTACTTCGCTGTTTTACCTTCTTTACGACGTACAAATTCGCCTTCGTAGCGAATACCTTTACCTTTATAAGGCTCTGGTGGACGAACGTCACGAATGTTAGCTGCAATAGCACCTACACGCTCTTTGTCAGTACCTTTAACAACAACCTTTGTTTGAGATGGTACTTCAATTTCAATACCAGATTCAGGTGTGATCTCAACAGGGTGTGAGTAACCAACGTTAAGAACTAATTTATTTCCAGATTTAGAAGCACGGTAACCGACACCGATAAGTTCTAATCCTCTTTCAAATCCTTTAGAAACACCTTCTACCATGTTTCCTAGTAGACTACGTGTTGTACCGTGAAGTGCACGGTGTTCTTTCACATCAGAAGGACGGCTCACCGTTAAGACGTTCTCTTCGATTGTGATTTTAATATCAGAATTGAATGTACGAGTTAACTCACCTTTAGGTCCTTTTACTGTAACAGTATTATCTTCAGCGATAGTAACTGTAACACCAGCAGGAATTTCAAGTGGTTTCTTACCAATACGAGACATTCATTACACCTCCATTCTTTTTGTGCTTATTACCAAACGTATGCTAATACTTCTCCACCAGTTTGTTTTGCACGAGCTTCTTTATCAGACAAAACACCTTGAGAAGTTGAAACGATCGCAATACCTAATCCGTTAAGTACACGTGGTACTTCATCAGCTTTTGCATATACACGTAAACCTGGTTTACTGATTCTTTTAAGACCAGTAATTACGCGCTCATTGTTTGCACCGTATTTTAAGAAAATACGAATGATGCCTTGTTTGTTGTCTTCTACATACTCTACATCACGAACGAAACCTTCACGCTTAAGAATTTCTGCGATTTCCTTTTTAATTTTAGATGCAGGGAACTCAAGCTTTTCGTGACGAACCATGTTCGCATTACGAATGCGAGTAAGCATATCTGCAATAGGATCTGTCATAACCATTACTAAATAACCTCCTTCCCGTTTTACGGTTTTACCAGCTAGCTTTTTTCACGCCTGGAATTTGACCTTTATAAGCAAGTTCACGGAAACAAATACGGCAAAGCTTAAATTTACGTAGCACTGAGTGTGGACGTCCGCAACGTTCGCAGCGAGTGTACTCTTGTACTTTAAATTTTTGCGTGCGTTTTTGCTTAGCAATCATTGATTTTTTAGCCACAATTTCGCCTCCCTTTACTTAGCGATTATTTTTGAAACGGCATACCGAACTGTGTTAATAGTTCGCGAGCTTCTTCATCAGTATTCGCAGTAGTTACGATAACGATATCCATACCACGAACTTTGTTTACTTTATCATAATCAATCTCAGGGAAGATTAATTGCTCTTTCACACCTAATGTGTAGTTTCCACGACCGTCGAATGATTTCTTAGAAACCCCACGGAAGTCACGTACACGCGGTAATGATACAGAAATTAACTTATCTAAGAATTGGTACATACGCTCACCACGAAGTGTAACTTTTGCACCGATTGGCATACCCTCACGAAGACGGAAGCCTGCGATTGATTTTTTTGCTTTTGTTACCATAGGCTTTTGACCAGTAATTTGAGCTAACTCCTCAACAGCAACATCAAGTGCTTTTGAGTTTGATACCGCATCACCAATACCCATGTTAATAACGATTTTCTCCAATTTAGGAGCTTGCATTACTGAACTGTAAGAAAACTTGCTCATTAATGCAGGTGTAATTTCTTTTTGATACTTTTCTTTAAGGCGGTTCATGAACTAGACCTCCCTTCCTTATTTACTATTTATCTAAAGTTTCACCAGATTTTTTTGCTACACGTACCTTTTTACCGTCTACCACTTTATAACCAACACGAGTTGGTTCACCTGATTTAGGATCAAGTGGCATAACATTTGATACATGGATAGGTGCCTCTTGGCTTAAGATTCCACCTTGTGGATTAGCTTGAGAAGGTTTTGAATGTTTTTTCACTACATTTACACCTTCAACAAGTACACGATCTTTTTTAGGATAAGAAGCAAGAACTACGCCTTGTTTACCTTTATCCTTACCAGAGATAACCATTACTTTATCACCTTTTTTAACATGCATCCTAGTTGCACCTCCTTAGTAAGGCAATCAGATTTATTATAGAACTTCCGGAGCTAAAGAAACAATTTTCATGAAGTTATTTTCACGTAATTCACGAGCAACCGGTCCGAAAATACGTGTACCACGTGGGCTCTTGTCATCACGGATGATAACACATGCATTTTCGTCAAATTTGATATAAGTACCGTCCGAACGACGAGCACCGCTCTTTGTACGTACGATAACAGCTTTAACAACATCACCTTTTTTGACAACGCCACCTGGTGTTGCTTGTTTTACCGTACAAACAATAATATCTCCGATATTAGCAGTTTTACGACCTGAACCGCCCAATACTTTGATTGTTAGTACTTCACGAGCTCCAGAGTTGTCAGCGACTTTTAAACGAGATTCTTGTTGGATCACTTATGTTACCTCCCTTCGGAATTAACTATCCGAACAATATTAAATAATAATAGCTTCTTCTACTACTTCTACTAGACGGAAACGTTTAGTAGCTGATAATGGACGAGTTTCCATTATTTTAACGATGTCACCAATTTTCGCTTGGTTGTTTTCGTCATGTGCTTTGAATTTCTTAGAGTATTTAACTCGTTTGCCGTATAGTGAATGTGTTTTGTATGTTTCAACAAGAACAGTAATTGTTTTATCCATTTTGTCAGAAACAACACGTCCAGTATATACTTTACGTTGGTTACGTTCACTCATTCCGTAAACCTCCTCTCTTATTAATGATTATTAGCTGCGATCTCTCTTTCACGGATAACAGTTTTCATACGAGCGATCGATTTACGAACTTCACGGATGCGAGCAGTATTTTCTAATTGGCCTGTCGCTAGTTGAAAGCGAAGGTTAAATAACTCTTCTTTAAGAGACTTTACTTTTTGTTCTATTTCAGCAGTGGTAAGGTCACGAATTTCATTAGCTTTCATTAGATTCACCACCAATTTCTTCTCGTTTTACGAATTTCGTTTTAATCGGTAATTTATGAGAAGCTAAACGTAGCGCTTCACGTGCTACCTCTTCAGAAACACCAGAAATTTCGAATAATACTTTACCAGGTTTAACAACTGCTACCCAACCTTCTGGAGCACCTTTACCAGATCCCATACGTACCTCTAGAGGTTTTGCAGTATAAGGTTTTGAAGGGAAGATTTTAATCCAAACTTTACCGCCACGTTTCATGTAACGTGTCATCGCGATACGAGCCGCTTCAATTTGACGGTTCGTGATCCAAGAAGCTTCTTGAGCTTGAATACCGAATTCACCGAAGTGTACTTCAGTACCACCTTTTGCACGACCACGCATTTTTCCACGATGCTCTCTACGATATTTTACGCGTTTTGGCAATAACATATTATTTTCCTCCTTCCTCAGTTTTCTTCTTAGTAGGAAGAACCTCTCCACGATAGATCCAAACTTTTACGCCTAATTTACCGTAAGTTGTATCAGCTTCAGCTGTTCCGTAATCGATGTCAGCACGAAGTGTGTGAAGTGGAACTGTTCCTTCGCTATAATGTTCAGCACGTGCGATATCTGCTCCACCTAGACGACCAGATACTTGAGTTTTGATACCTTGTGCACCTGCGCGCATTGCACGTTGTATTGTTTGTTTTTGAGCACGACGGAAAGAAATACGGTTTTCTAATTGACGTGCAATATTTTCAGCAACTAATTTAGCATCTAAATCAGCTCTTTTGATTTCTAAGATGTTGATGTGTACACGTTTGCCAGTTAATGAGTTAAGAGCTTTACGTAACGCTTCAACTTCTGTACCACCCTTACCGATTACCATACCAGGTTTCGCAGTGTGGATTGTAATATTTACACGATTAGCAGCGCGTTCGATCTCAATCTTAGATACAGACGCATCACTAAGGCGTTTGCTAACATATTCACGAATTTTGATGTCTTCATGTAAAAGAGTTGAGTAGTCTTTACCAGCGAACCATTTAGACTCCCAATCACGAATGACTCCAATACGAAGACCGACTGGATTTACCTTTTGACCCACGGATTATCCCTCCTTCTTTTCTGTTAAAATGATAGTGATGTGACTAGTACGCTTGTTGATAGCACTCGCACGACCTTGAGCACGTGGACGGAAACGTTTAAGAGTTGGACCTTCGTTAGCATAAGCTTCAGATACAACTAAGCTATTAATGTCCATTTCATAGTTATGCTCAGCGTTAGCCACAGCTGATTTTAATACTTTCTCTATGATTGGTGAAGCAGCCTTTGGCGTGTGATTTAAAATCGCAACTGCTTCGCCTACTTGCTTACCTCGAATAAGATCTAGAACTAAACGAGCTTTACGAGGAGCAATACGAACTGTTCTTGCGACAGCTTTAGATTGTTGCATTTAAATGCCTCCTCTCATTAACGTCTTGTTTTTTTGTCATCACTTGCATGACCTTTGTACGTACGTGTAGGTGCAAACTCACCAAGTTTGTGTCCTACCATGTCCTCAGTTACATATACAGGAACATGTTTACGACCATCATAAACTGCAATTGTGTGACCAATGAATTGTGGGAAAATAGTAGAGCGACGAGACCAAGTTTTAATAACTTGCTTCTTTTCCGTTTCATTTAATTTTTCAACTTTGTTAATTAAATGTTCATCCACGAATGGTCCTTTTTTCAAGCTACGGCCCATGATTGTACCTCCCTTCGCGATCGTGCTACGGTTCTATCGAACCGTAGTTCAATCACGTTATTTTTTACGGCGACGCACGATAAACTTATCTGATTTGTTCTTCTTCTTACGAGTTTTAGCTCCAAGAGTTGGTTTACCCCATGGAGACATTGGTGATTTACGTCCGATAGGAGCGCGTCCTTCACCACCACCGTGTGGATGGTCGTTAGGGTTCATTACAGATCCACGTACTGTTGGGCGTTTGCCTAACCAACGAGAACGACCTGCTTTACCAATGTTGATAAGCTCATGTTGTTCATTACCTACTTGACCTACAGTTGCACGGCAAGTAGCTAGAATCATACGAACTTCACCAGAGTTTAAACGTACCAGTACGTATTTACCTTCTTTACCCAATACTTGAGCAGAAGTTCCTGCAGAACGAACTAATTGTCCGCCTTTACCAGGTTTTAATTCGATGTTGTGTACAACTGTACCAACAGGAATGTTTTGAAGTGGTAATGCATTACCTACTTTGATGTCTGCTTCAGGACCAGACATAATTTCTAAACCTACAGTTAGGTTTTTTGGTGCAAGAATATATCTTTTTTCACCATCAACATAATTGATAAGTGCGATATTTGCAGAACGATTTGGATCGTATTCGATTGTAGCAACGCGTCCTGGTATACCATCTTTGTCGCGTTTGAAATCAATCACACGATATTGGCGTTTATGTCCGCCGCCTTGGTGACGAACTGTTAATTTACCTTGGTTATTACGTCCACCTTTGCTATGAAGAGGTGCAAGTAATGACTTTTCCGGCTTGTCAGTCGTAATTTCAGCAAAATCAGATACTGTCATATTACGACGACCGTTTGTGGTTGGTTTATATTTTTTAATCGCCATATCGATATCCCTCCTTTTCTATTAAAAATTATACTTCAAATAATTCGATTTCTTTACTATCTGCAGCAAGCTTAATGATTGCTTTACGACGACGATTTGTTAGTCCGCTATAACGCCCAACACGTTTGAATTTACCTTTATAATTCATGATGTTTACTTTTTCAACTTTTACGCCAAAGATTGATTCGATCGCATCTTTAACTTCAGTTTTATTAGCCTTAACATCAACTTCAAACGTATATTTTTTCTCAGTCATGAGATCAGTAGAACGTTCAGTGATTACGGGGCGCTTAATAATATCACGAGGATCTTTCATTATGCAAGTACCTCCTCTACTTTTTGCACCGCTGCTTTCGTCATAATAAGTTTATCATGGTTAAGAACATCAAGTACGTTTACTCCATTAGCTGTAACTACAGTTACACCAGGAATATTACGTGCTGATAATGCAACATTTTCATTGTTGTCAGCTGTAACGATTAACGCTTTTCTCTCAACTGAAAGACCTTTAAGAACTGAAGTCATTTCTTTTGTTTTAGGAGCGTTAAAAGCTAAGTCCTCTAATACAACGATGTTGTTGTCAATTACTTTAGATGATAAAGCAGATTTGATCGCTAAACGGCGAACTTTTTTAGGTAATTTATAAGCGTATGAACGTGGAGTTGGTCCGAATACGATACCACCACCGCGCCATTGTGGCGAGCGAATTGATCCTTGACGAGCACGACCAGTACCCTTTTGACGCCAAGGTTTACGACCTCCGCCTGCTACTTCAGAACGATTTTTTACTTTGTGAGTTCCTTGACGTAAGGAAGCTCTTTGCATGATAACCGCATCAAATAATACGTGCTGATTAGGTTCGATACCAAATACAGAATCATTAAGTTCGATTTCACCAACGTTTGATCCAGATTGGTTTAATAATGCTACTTTCGGCATTATCTAATTCCTCCTTTCCTAAAGAAATTATTTAGATTTAACTGCGCTTTTCACAGTGATAAGTGCTTTTTTAGGTCCTGGAACGTTACCTTTGATTAATAATAGATTGCGTTCTGCATCTACTTTAACAATTTCTAAGTTTTGAACAGTAATACGTTCTCCACCCATACGGCCAGGTAATAGTTTGTTTTTGAATACACGGTTTGGAGCAACAGGTCCCATTGAACCAGGACGACGGTGGTAACGAGAACCATGTGACATAGGTCCGCGAGATTGTCCGTGGCGTTTGATTGAGCCTTGGAAACCTTTACCTTTAGAAATTCCTGTAACGTCTACTGTTTCACCAGCAGCGAAAATATCAACTTTGACTTCTTGACCAACTTCGTACCCATCTAAGCTTGCTTCACGAAGTTCTTTAACGAAGCGCTTAGGTGCAGTATTAGCTTTTGCAACGTGACCTTTTTCAGGTTTGTTAGCTAACTTTTCACGTTTATCTTCAAATCCTAATTGAACTGAATTGTAACCGTCAGTGTCAACAGATTTCTTTTGAAGAACAACGTTTGGAGTAGCTTCAATAACAGTTACCGGAATTAAATCACCGTTTTCTGCAAATACTTGCGTCATACCAATTTTTCTTCCTAAGATTCCTTTGGTCATGAGTCACACCTCCTATAAAAGTTCATTAAATGTATTTTAATAATTAAAGTTTAATTTCAATGTCAACACCAGATGGTAAATCTAAACGCATTAATGCATCAACAGTTTGTGGTGTTGGGTTGATGATATCAATTAAACGTTTGTGCGTACGCATTTCGAACTGCTCACGAGAATCTTTGTACTTATGAACCGCACGTAAGATTGTGTATACTGATCTTTCAGTTGGTAACGGAATTGGACCAGATACATTTGCACCAGAACGTTTTGCAGTTTCTACAATTTTCTCAGCTGATTGATCAAGAATTCTGTGATCATAAGCTTTTAAACGAATACGAATCTTTTGTTTTGCCATTATTTTCCCTCCTTTTCGCCTATTTTCAAAATAGACATTTTCTCCGCAGAAATTTTCCTACACACGCCATGGCAAAGCGGCCGTGTGTATCGGCAACCTCCTGCTTCATCGCAGTCAAAGACCAACATTGTCTATTATACATTCAATCCATGATGGTTGCAAGAAATTTTTTATATAAATATCAATTTCTTGAGCACTTTTACTATTATACATAGATTGTATATGAATATCAAGCACATCACCATTGGTTTAATTTTCAAATAACTGTTTCTGCATTATTAAATAGTTTATCTTTTTGATCAACTTCACAAATCGTATTTTAGATTGAATTTTTAATAGAAGTAAAAATAAAAATCTGAATATCATTGTAGTTTTTGCAACTTGAAAAAGAATTACATATTAATCTAATCCTTTATCCAAAAATTATATAAAAAAGGTGAGCAATTTATGCTCACCTTTTAAACGAAAGATTCGTTATTATTCTTGGATAGTAGCAACTACGCCAGCGCCTACTGTACGTCCACCTTCACGGATTGAGAATTTAGTACCTTCTTCAATCGCGATTGGAGCGATAAGTTCAACTGACATTTCAACGTTATCTCCAGGCATAACCATTTCAACGCCTTCAGGTAATTGGCAGATACCAGTTACGTCAGTTGTACGGAAGTAGAACTGTGGGCGGTAGTTAGTGAAGAATGGAGTGTGACGTCCACCTTCTTCTTTTGATAAAACGTATACTTCTGCTTTGAATTTTGTATGTGGAGTAATTGTACCTGGTTTAGCAAGTACTTGGCCACGTTGGATTTCTTCACGAGCTACTCCACGAAGAAGTGCTCCGATGTTATCTCCAGCTTCAGCATAATCAAGAAGCTTACGGAACATTTCAACACCAGTTACAGTAGTTGATTTTGGCTCTTCAGTTAAACCGATGATGTCAATAACGTCACCAACTTTAACTTGTCCACGCTCAACACGACCTGTAGCAACTGTTCCACGACCAGTGATTGAGAATACGTCCTCAACTGGCATCATGAATGGTTTGTCAGTGTCACGTTCTGGAGTTGGGATATACTCATCAACTGCAGCCATAAGCTCGATGATTTTTTCTTCCCACTCAGCTTCTCCTTCAAGAGCTTTAAGAGCAGAACCTTTGATTACTGGAATATCATCGCCAGGGAAATCGTACTCAGATAGTAAGTCACGAACTTCCATTTCAACTAATTCTAATAATTCTTCGTCATCAACCATGTCACATTTGTTTAAGAATACAACAAGGTAAGGTACACCTACTTGACGAGATAAAAGGATGTGCTCACGTGTTTGTGGCATTGGGCCGTCAGCAGCTGATACTACTAGGATACCGCCGTCCATTTGTGCAGCACCTGTAATCATGTTTTTAACATAGTCAGCATGTCCTGGGCAGTCAACGTGCGCATAGTGACGAGTAGCTGTTTCATACTCAACGTGTGCAGTGTTGATTGTGATTCCGCGCTCGCGCTCTTCTGGAGCAGCGTCGATTTGATCGTAACCTTTTGCTTCAGCACCGCCTGCTTTCGCAAGAACAGTAGTGATTGCAGCAGTTAAAGTAGTTTTACCATGGTCAACGTGACCAATTGTACCGATATTAGCATGCGTTTTGGAACGGTCGAATTTTGCTTTAGCCATTCTAAAAATCCTCCTTAGAGTTTAATATTATAGGATATATGTAACAGAAAGTGATACTTCACTCTCTGTTCTCACATAAGTAGTTATACTTCATCAAAGGGGTAAAATCAATTACTCACCTTTATTTTTTTTGATAATTTCTTCTGAAACTGATTTTGGTACTTCTTCATAGTGATCAAAGTGCATTGTAAACACGCCGCGACCTTGAGTACTTGAACGTAATGCCGTAGCATAACCAAACATTTCAGAAAGTGGAATCATAGCACGAACAACTTGTGCATTACCACGAGCTTCCATACCTTCAACACGTCCACGACGAGCTGTTACTTGGCCCATGATATCTCCCATGTATTCCTCTGGAACAACTACTTCAACTTTCATGACAGGTTCAAGGATAACTGGGTTACATTTAGAAACAGCATTTTTAAGTGCTAATGATGCAGCTACTTTAAACGCCATTTCACTTGAGTCAACATCATGGTAAGAGCCATCAACTAATGCAGCTTTAATATCAACTAATGGATATCCAGCTAGTACACCGTTTTTCAATGCATCTTCAAGTCCAGATTGAACTGCAGGTACATATTCACGTGGTACTACCCCACCAACGATTTTGTTCTCAAACTCGAATCCTTTACCTTCTTCATTAGGTTCAAACTCGATCCAAACGTGTCCGAATTGTCCACGACCACCCGATTGACGTGCAAATTTACCTTCTACCTTTGCACCTGCACGGAATGTTTCACGGTATGCAACCTGAGGAGCACCAACATTTGCTTCTACTTTGAATTCACGTTTCATACGATCAACTAGAATGTCTAAGTGAAGCTCACCCATACCAGCAATAATTGTTTGACCAGTTTCAACATCAGTATGTGCTCTGAATGTAGGATCTTCTTCTTGAAGTTTTTGTAAAGCTGTAGTCATTTTATCTTGGTCAGCTTTTGATTTCGGCTCAACAGAAAGTTGAATTACAGGCTCTGGGAATTCCATTGACTCTAAGATAACTAGGTTCTTATCATCACATAGTGTATCTCCAGTTGTTGTATCTTTCAAACCAACTGCTGCAGCAATATCTCCAGCATGTACTTCAGAAATTTCTTCACGACTGTTTGCGTGCATTTGTAGGATACGTCCTACACGCTCACGTTTACCTTTAGTAGAGTTTTGAACATATGATCCAGAACTCAATGTACCTGAGTAAACACGGAAGAATGTTAATTTACCAACATAAGGATCTGTCATTACTTTAAATGCTAAAGCAGCGAACGGACCTTCATCGCTAGATTCACGAACTACTTCTTCATCAGTATCAGGAGTTATACCTTTGATTGCAGGTACATCTAATGGTGATGGAAGATAGTCGATAACCGCATCTAGCATTTTTTGAACACCTTTGTTTTTGAATGCTGATCCACAGATAACAGGATAGAATTCAACATTAACAGTACCTTTACGAATTGCAGCTTTTAGCTCTTCGTTAGTGATTTCTTCACCGCCAAGGTATTTTTCCATTAATTCTTCATCAAGTTCTGCAACTGCTTCTACTAGGCTTTCACGGTATTCGTTAGCTTGATCTAGGTATTCTTCAGGAATTTCTTTTTCTTGAATGTCAGTTCCTAAGTCATTACCATAGAATGTTGCTTTCATCTCAACCAAGTCAATGATTCCTTCAAATTGATCCTCTGCACCAATTGGTAATTGGATTGCATGAGCATTTGCTTGTAGGCGTTCATGTAGAGTTTTAACAGAGTATAAGAAATCCGCACCGATTTTGTCCATTTTATTAACGAACACAACACGTGGAACTCCATAAGTTGTAGCTTGACGCCAAACTGTTTCTGTTTGTGGCTCAACACCTGATTGAGCATCAAGAACTGCTACAGCACCATCAAGTACACGTAGAGAACGTTCAACTTCAACAGTGAAGTCTACGTGCCCTGGAGTATCGATGATGTTAACACGATGGCCTTTCCATTGCGCTGTTGTTGCAGCTGATGTAATTGTGATACCACGTTCTTGTTCTTGCTCCATCCAGTCCATTTGAGATGCACCTTCATGAGTTTCACCGATCTTATGAATACGACCAGTATAATAAAGAACGCGTTCAGTAGTAGTCGTTTTACCGGCATCAATGTGAGCCATGATGCCGATATTACGAGTATTATTTAAGGAGAACTCTCTTGCCATTGGGTAATTTCTCCTTCCTCATGGGAATTTTTATTATAGTTATAGTGTATTGATTACCAGCGATAGTGAGCAAATGCTTTATTTGCTTCAGCCATTTTGTGAGTATCTTCACGTTTCTTAACTGCTGCTCCAGTGTTGTTAGCTGCATCAAGAATTTCGTTAGCTAAACGCTCTTCCATCGTTTTTTCTCCACGAAGACGTGCGTAGTTTACTAACCAGCGAAGACCTAAAGTAGTACGACGATCAGGGCGTACTTCTACAGGTACTTGATAGTTAGCACCACCAACACGGCGAGCTTTAACTTCAAGAACAGGCATGATGTTTTTAAGTGCTTGTTCAAACACTTCCATAGCATCTTTACCAGTACGTTCTTTGATTAGATCAAAAGAATTGTAAAGTACAGATTGTGCTTTACCTCTTTTTCCGTCAATCATAATTCTGTTTACTAAACGTGTAACAAGCTTTGAATTGTAAAGTGGATCAGGTAATACGTCTCTTTTTGTTACAGGACCTTTACGTGGCATGTTATGTCCTCCCTTCATCATAATTTATATCTATTTTGAATTTATTTTTTTGCAGCTTTAGGGCGTTTTGTACCGTATTTTGAACGGCCTTGCATACGTCCGTCAACTCCTGCAGTGTCAAGTGCACCACGAACGATGTGGTAACGTACCCCCGGTAAGTCTTTTACACGACCGCCACGAATAAGAACAACACTGTGCTCTTGTAAGTTGTGGCCAATACCAGGAATATAAGCTGTAACTTCGATTCCGTTTGTTAAACGAACACGAGCATATTTACGAAGTGCCGAGTTAGGTTTCTTTGGCGTCATCGTACCTACACGAGTACATACACCACGTTTTTGAGGTGAAGATACATTCGTTTGCTCTTTTTTGAAGCTGTTGTAACCTTTGTTTAATGCAGGTGATTTTGATTTCTCAATTTTGCTTACGCGACCTTTGCGCACTAATTGGTTAATTGTAGGCATTTGATTTTCCTCCTCTCATTCTTTAATACCACACATCCAGGTGGTTCATATTAAGGCAAAAACAAAGTTTCTGCAAAATGAATAAACATATCGCAAAAACAGTTTTACTGGATTATAGCTACAGCTGCAGCTCCTACCTCTATTCCACAAGCTTTTCCAAGCATTTTCATAGAAGAAACTTTTGCTAAAGGGACTTGCTTTTCTTCTGCTGTTTGAATAACCTTCTCGGTAATTCGTTCTTCAGCATCTTCAGCAACAATGATCTCTTTAACTTCATTATTCATCAGAGCTTTAACTGATTGCTTTGTACCAACAATAATTTTGTGTGCCTGTGATACTTTTTCATAAGACATAATCAAATATCCTCCAAAGCAACAGGTTAAGATTGAACACCTTGAATATAGTAACATTGGATGAGATGGATGTCAACAATCCTTTGAAAATTATTTATTCATCCATCTCTATCTTCTTTATTAGTCTACTGAAACAACTTCTTCCGTTTGTTCAACCTTTGAAATTGGCTCAGCTTGACGATATCTTGGCATTCCAGTACCAGCCGGTACAAGTTTACCAATAATTACATTCTCTTTAAGACCTAATAATTCGTCACGTTTTCCTTTAATTGCTGCATCGGTAAGAACACGAGTTGTTTCTTGGAATGATGCTGCAGATAAGAAGGAATCAGTTTCAAGAGATGCTTTCGTAATACCAAGTAAGACTGGACGACCTGTTGCTGGACGTTTGCCATCTAATAACACTTGCTTGTTGGCATCTGTAAATTGATGGACATCAAGAAGTGTACCTGGTAATACATCAGTGTCACCAGCATCCATTACTCTTACTTTACGTAGCATTTGTCGTACCATTACCTCTACGTGCTTATCTCCAATTTCTACCCCTTGCATACGGTATACTTTTTGAACTTCACGTAAGAGATATTGTTGTACTGCTTGTAAATCTTTAACTTTCAGTAATTCTTTAGGATCTATTGACCCCTCGGTTAAAACTTGGCCACTCTCGATTTTATCACCTTGAGTAACCTTTAAACGCGCATTGTATGGCGCTGTGTAAGAACGTGATTCAACATCACCTTGAATGACGATTTCTTGCTGTTTGTCACGTACTTCATTAATTTCAGCTACAACACCACTGATCTCAGAAATAATTGCTTGACCTTTAGGGTTTCTAGCCTCAAATAACTCTTGAATACGCGGTAAACCTTGTGTAATATCATCTCCGGCAACCCCACCTGTATGGAAGGTACGCATTGTTAACTGTGTACCAGGTTCACCGATTGATTGTGCAGCGATAATTCCAACAGCTTCACCAACTTCAACTTCACTACCTGTAGCAAGGTTTCGGCCATAGCATTTTTTACAAACACCATGTCTAGTGTTACATGTAAACGCAGAACGAATCCATACCTGATCAATACCAGCTTCGATTATTTCAACAGCAATATCTTCAGTTATTAACTCGTTTTCATTTACAAGTATCTCACCCGTTTCAGGATGCTTCACAGCTTTTCGGCAGTATCTTCCGATTAAACGTTCATCTAGCTTTTCAATTACTTCTGTACCTTCTTTAATTGCTTTTGCTAGAATACCTCGATCTGTTCCACAATCGTCATCACGAATAATAACATCTTGTGCAACATCAACAAGTCGACGTGTTAAGTAACCTGAGTCAGCCGTCTTTAAGGCAGTATCGGCAAGACCTTTACGAGCACCATGTGTAGAGATGAAGTACTCTAATACTGTTAAACCTTCACGGAAACTTGATTTGATCGGTAATTCGATAATACGTCCTGCCGGGTTGGCCATAAGACCACGCATACCAGCAAGTTGCGTAAAGTTAGATGCATTACCACGGGCTCCAGAGTCACTCATCATAAAGATTGGGTTGCGTTTATCAAGAGATGCCATCAATTTTCCTTGAATTGTATCTTTTGCCGCACTCCAGATCGATATAACACGCTCATAGCGCTCATCCTCAGTAATCAAACCTCTTCTAAATTGCTTTAATACGTTATCAACTTTAGTTTGACCTTCGCTGATAATCTCTTGCTTTTCTTTTAATACGATAATGTCAGATACACCAACAGTAATACCTGCTTTAGTTGAGTATCTAAATCCAAGATTTTTCATTCGATCTAGCATTTTAGAAGTCTCAGTTATGTGGAACTTCTTGAAGATCTCCGCAATAATCTGTCCTAGAATACCCTTTTTAAATGGAGCAATTTCTTCTTGAGCAGCAATATGCTCCTTCACATTTACAGATGGTTGAACAAAATACTTTTCAGGTATTTTTTCTTCAATATTTTGTTTAGTTGGTTCATTCATATACGGGAATGATTCCGGTAAAATTTCATTGAAAATCAATTTACCCACTGTTGTTATTAACAACATTTTATTTTGTTCTTCAGTAAATGTTTGTTTATTTAATGCGCCTGCATGTACAGCAACACGAGTATGTAAATGCACATAACCGTTTTGATATGCAAGTAACGCTTCATCTGTATCTTTGAAAATCATACCTTCACCAATTGAACCCGCGCGTTCTAGTGTAAGGTAATAGTTACCTAAAACCATATCCTGGGAAGGTGTTACAACAGGCTTACCATCCTTAGGATTAAGAATGTTTTGTGCTGCAAGCATTAGAATACGTGCTTCGGCTTGTGCTTCAGCTGATAATGGAACGTGAACAGCCATTTGGTCTCCATCAAAGTCTGCGTTATAAGCAGTACATACAAGTGGATGCAGACGAATTGCACGTCCTTCAACTAAAGTAGGTTCGAAAGCTTGAATTCCTAATCTATGCAGAGTCGGGGCACGGTTAAGTAATACTGGATGTTCTTTAATAACTGATTCTAAAACATCCCATACTTCTGGTTGTACTCTTTCTATTTTACGTTTTGCACTTTTTATGTTATGAGCTAACCCTTTTTCTACTAACTCTTTCATAACAAAAGGTTTGAATAATTCAAGGGCCATTTCTTTAGGTAAACCACATTGGTACATTTTTAGGTTTGGTCCGACTACGATAACGGAACGGCCAGAGTAGTCAACACGTTTTCCTAATAGGTTTTGGCGGAAACGTCCTTGTTTCCCTTTTAACATATGTGAAAGTGATTTTAACGGACGGTTACCCGGACCAGTAACAGGACGGCCACGACGGCCATTATCGATTAATGCATCCACTGCTTCTTGCAGCATACGCTTCTCGTTTTGAACAATGATGCTTGGAGCACCTAAATCTAATAAACGCTTTAAGCGATTATTACGATTGATCACACGTCTGTATAGGTCATTCAAATCTGATGTAGCAAAGCGACCACCATCAAGCTGAACCATCGGACGAAGCTCAGGCGGGATAACTGGAAGCACATCAAGAATCATCCATGATGGATGGTTGCCAGAATGGCGGAATGCTTCAAGAACTTCTAAACGTTTAATAGCTCGTGTTCTACGTTGTCCTTGAGCCGTTTTTAGTTCTTCTTTTAAAGCATCTACTTCTTTATCAAGATCGATATCAGATAATAGTTTTTTAATCGCCTCAGCACCCATTGATGCTTGGAATGTATTACCGTATTTTTCACGGTATGCACGGAATTCTTTCTCAGATAATAGCTGTTTTTTCTCTAATGGCGTATCACCTGTATCAGTTGTTACATAAGAAGCAAAATAGATTACTTCTTCTAATGCACGAGGTGACATATCAAGGACAAGTCCCATACGGCTAGGAATTCCTTTAAAATACCAAATATGAGAGACCGGTGCTGCTAACTCAATATGCCCCATTCGCTCTCGTCGTACTTTTGCACGTGTAACCTCAACTCCGCAACGATCACAAACGACACCTTTATAACGTACGCGTTTATATTTACCACAATGACATTCCCAGTCTTTTGTCGGTCCAAATATACGTTCACAGAAAAGACCATCTTTTTCTGGTTTTAATGTACGATAGTTAATTGTTTCTGGCTTCTTAACTTCACCGAAAGACCAAGAACGAATCTTGTCTGGTGAAGCCAATCCGATGCTCATATATTCAAAATTATTTACATCTAACAAGGGGCCTACCTCCCTTTTCGTCTTCAGGTTTTACCCTTTTTAAAAGTTAAGAAAGAATGTGTATATTATATTAAGTTTGTATGTGAAGCTCCAGAGCATATCTCTAAAGCCATTGTTATACAACCACAGACAGAAGGGAGACATGAAGTCTCCATCTTGTCCGCTTAGCATTATAAGCTTGTTCATGAGCTTAAGTTTAGTAAATTATTCTTTCGCTACTGTGTCTTTTTCTAACTCCACAGTTTCTGGCTCTACTTCGACTTGTTCATTGATTGATAGACCTTCTGCTTGTTGGGAATCATCCTCATCATCAAGATCTCTCATTTCAATTTCTTGTTCGTCACTAGAAAGCATTTTAACATCCATACCCAAACTTTGAAGCTCTTTAATTAATACTTTAAATGATTCTGGAACACCAGGTTCAGGAACATTTTCACCTTTAACAATTGCTTCATAAGTTTTCACACGACCAACAACGTCATCTGACTTAACAGTCAAGATTTCTTGAAGAGTATATGCAGCACCATAAGCTTCAAGTGCCCAAACCTCCATCTCTCCAAAGCGCTGACCACCAAACTGTGCTTTACCGCCAAGTGGCTGTTGTGTAACAAGTGAGTATGGACCAGTAGAACGTGCATGTAATTTATCATCAACCATGTGAGCAAGTTTAATCATATACATGATACCTACTGATACACGGTTATCAAATGGTTCACCAGTACGGCCATCATAAAGGACAGTTTTAGCATCACGAGCCATACCTGCTTCTTCAAGTGTTGACCATACATCTTCTTCTCGCGCACCATCAAATACAGGTGATGCAACATGGATACCCATTTTACGAGCAGCCATTCCTAGGTGAAGCTCTAATACCTGACCGATATTCATACGTGAAGGTACACCTAGTGGATTTAACATAATGTCTACTGGAGTTCCGTCTGGTAAGTAAGGCATATCCTCTTCAGGAAGGATACGTGAGATAACCCCTTTGTTACCATGTCGTCCGGCCATTTTATCGCCTTCATTAATTTTACGTTTTTGAACGATATAAACACGTACTAATTGGTTAACACCTGGTGGCAGTTCGTCTCCATCTTCACGGTTAAAGACTTTCACATCAAGAATGATCCCATCTCCACCATGTGGTACACGTAATGATGTATCACGAACTTCACGTGCTTTTTCTCCAAAGATAGCATGTAATAGTCGTTCTTCAGCTGTAAGCTCGGTTACCCCTTTAGGTGTAACTTTACCAACGAGAAGATCACCGTCTTTTACTTCTGCACCAACGCGAATAATACCACGCTCATCAAGATTTTTTAGTGCATCTTCACCAACATTTGGAATGTCACGTGTAATTTCTTCTGGTCCTAGCTTTGTATCACGAGATTCTGATTCATATTCTTCAATATGAATAGATGTATAAACATCATCTTTTACAAGTCTTTGACTCATAATGATAGCATCTTCATAGTTATATCCATCCCAAGTCATGAAGGCAACCATTACGTTTCTTCCAAGTGCAAGTTCACCTTTTTCCATTGAAGGACCGTCGGCTAGAATTTCACCTTTAACAACTTCATCCCCTGCACTTACGATTGGACGTTGATTGTAGCATGTTCCTTGGTTTGAACGAACGAATTTTAATAAGCTATATTTATCTAAATTACCTTTAACCTTTTGACCATTTACTTCTTCATAACGACGTACCCAGATGTTCTTCGCTTCTACACGTTCAACAATACCAGGGTATTTACAAATAACAGCAGCACCTGAATCTTTACCAGATACATACTCCATACCTGTTCCAACAATTGGAGCTTCCGGATTCAATAATGGTACAGCTTGACGTTGCATGTTCGCTCCCATTAATGCACGGTTTGAGTCATCATTTTCTAAGAACGGAATACATGCTGTTGCAGCAGATACTACTTGCTTCGGAGATACATCCATATAATCGATACGATCTCGATGAATAACTGTATTCTCACCACGGAAACGAGCAACAATATCGGTATCTATAAATGAGCCGTCATCATCTAATCTTGCATTCGCTTGGGCAACAACATAGTTATCCTCTTCGTCTGCTGTTAAGTAGTCGATACGAGAAGTAACCTTTCCAGTCTCAGGATCAACTCTTCGGTATGGTGTTTCAATGAAACCGAATCTATTTACCTTCGCATAGGAAGAAAGTGAGTTTATTAACCCGATGTTCGGACCCTCTGGCGTTTCAATCGGACACATACGACCATAGTGAGAATAGTGAACGTCACGAACTTCGAATCCTGCACGCTCACGAGTCAAACCACCAGGTCCTAATGCTGATAAACGACGTTTATGCGTTAACTCAGCAAGTGGGTTCGTTTGATCCATGAATTGAGACAATTGTGAACTACCAAAGAATTCTTTAATAGATGCGATAACTGGACGGATATTAATTAATTGCTGTGGAGTAATTGTATTCGTGTCTTGAATTGACATTCTCTCACGAACAACACGCTCCATTCTGGATAAACCAATTCTAAATTGGTTTTGTAACAATTCACCGACTGAACGTAATCTACGGTTTCCTAGGTGGTCGATATCATCCGTATCACCAACACCATGCAATAAGTTAAAGAAATAACTGATAGAAGCTAAAATATCTGCTACTGTAATATTTTTGATTGCTTCCTCAACATAAGCATTACCGATTACATTGATGACCTTTTCACCTTCTGGATCATTAGGTGCATATATCTTAATTGATTGAAGTGTAACTTCATCAACGATCACACCACCTGATGGATGCTCTTTTTTGAAGCCAACACCACTTTCAAGGTTAGGTATGATACGATCTAGAGTTCTTCGATCAATCATTGTGCCTTTTTCTGCAATGATTTCACCAGTCTCTGGGTCTACAAGTGTTTCTGCAAGACGTTGGTTGAATAAACGATTTTTAATATGAAGCTTCTTATTAATCTTGTAACGTCCAACATTTGCTAAATCATAGCGTTTTGGATCAAAAAATCTAGAGTCTAATAAACTCTTCGCATTTTCAACTGTTGGTGGTTCACCCGGGCGAAGACGTTCATAGATTTCAAGCAAAGCTTTCTCAGTACTTTCCGTATTATCTTTGTCAAGAGTATTACGTAGGTACTCGTTTTCACCCAATAAGTCGATGATTTCTTGATCAGAGCCAAACCCAAGAGCTCGTAAAAGGACCGTTACCGGTAATTTACGTGTACGATCTATACGAACATAAACAACATCCTTCGCATCTGTTTCATACTCTAGCCAAGCTCCACGGTTTGGAATAACAGTTGCAGTAAAGCCTCTTTTACCATTTTTGTCTACCTTGCCACTGTAATATACACTTGGAGAACGGACTAACTGAGACACGATAACGCGCTCTGCTCCGTTAATAACAAATGTACCTGTCTCCGTCATAAGAGGGAAATCTCCCATAAAGACATCTTGATCTTTTACTTCACCAGTTTCCTTGTTAATTAAACGCACCTTCACACGTAATGGTGCAGAATAGGTAACATCGCGTTCTTTTGACTCCTCAACAGGATACTTAGGATCTCCTAAGCTATAATCAATAAACTCTAGCGAGAGGTTACCAGTGAAATCCTCAATAGGAGAAATATCCTGGAACATTTCTCTCAAGCCCTCATCAAGAAACCATTGATACGAAGAGGTTTGAATTTCGATAAGATTTGGTAATTCTAACACTTCACTAATGCGTGCATAACTTCTACGTTGGCGGTGTCGTCCATACTGAACTAGTTGACCTGTCAACTCATTCACCCCTCAAATCTAGCGTAATAGATCTTGCGTTGTACAAGTATGTATACCTTGAATTTTTTAGACAGACGAATAAGAGAACTCACATAAGATCATTCTCTTAAAATCAATATCTTCATATACAGCCTTATAAAATCTGAAATAAAATCAAAGGAAAATCAAGTACTAACGCAAGGAAAAAACAAAAAAATAAAAAGGGTTTCATCTTAGAAAACCACAATTTGAATCGTACTATTGATTTTATAAGTATTTCCATAAATCAAACTTTCATACATTTTTTTCCTAAAAATTAGACAGTTATGGAAATTATATATTGGCATTTTATAATACTATCATAGCAAAAATTTTGCGTCAACTTTTTTTTGCTTTAATAATAAAATAGCCTTTTTTCTTTTCAACGACCTCTACCTCAGCAAACAATTCATTTAATTTATCAATAGCGGAAGGTGCTCCTTGCTTTTTCTGAATGACAATCCATAGCTCTCCGCCTTCCTTTAAGTGCTTATAGCTTTCTTCAAAAATCGAATGAACTACTTTTTTACCAGCTCTTATAGGAGGATTTGATAGAATTGCTATGTATTTTTGATTAGGCTCTATTTTTTGAAATAGATCGCTTTGAAAAATCGTGACATTCTCAACTGAATTGAGTGCAGCATTATCGGTTGCTAGTTCAATAGCTCGTTCATTAATATCAATTAAATCAACATGCTTTTGATAATGTTTTGCAATAGAGAGTCCAACCGGTCCATATCCACATCCCACATCAAGGATATCCCCTTCACTTTCAGGAATCACAAATGTTTCTATTAATAATCGTGAACCAAAATCTACTTCATTTTTCGAAAACACCCCCCGGTCACTTTGAAATGTGAAGAGGTGTCCCAATAGGGTAAAATCCCATGTTTTTCGTTCACTTTGAACTGTAGGTTTTTGAGAATAATAATGATCACTCATATAGTTCCTCCTCTTTCAGGAGATTAGGATTTGTCATTTGCTTGCATTTTATACAAAAAAATTCAAATAAATTAGGATACATAAAAAGCTCGCCAATAATAGCGAGCTTTTTACAGTAAGTTTCGTTGTAATTACTTAACTTCTACAGAAGCGCCAACTTCTTCAAGTTTAGCTTTTAATTCTTCAGCTTCTTCTTTAGATACGCCTTCTTTAAGAGCTTTAGGAGCGTTATCTACTAATTCTTTAGCTTCTTTTAAGCCTAAGCCAGTAGCTTCACGTACAACTTTGATAACTTTGATTTTTTGTCCGCCAGCACTTGCAAGTACTACGTCAAATTCAGTTTGCTCAGCAGCAGCTTCGCCACCAGCAGCAGCAACAGCTACAGGAGCTGCAGCAGTTACACCAAACTCTTCTTCGATTGCTTTAACTAAGTCGTTTAATTCTAAAACAGTCATATTCTTAACTGCTTCAATGATTTGTTCTTGAGTCATTATAATTTCCTCCTTGTTTTTCCTGATTAAGTTTTTTATTAATAGTTGAATACTAGGCTAATTGAATTATGCGCCTTGTTCTTCTTTTTGATCTGCAACAGCTTTTGTAGCAAGTGCAAGGTTACGGATTGGAGCTTGAAGAACGCTAAGCAACATAGAAAGTAAACCTTCGCGTGATGGAAGTTCAGCAAGAGCTTTCACTTCTTCAACTGTTGCAATATTACCTTCGATTACACCAGCTTTGATTTCAAGTGCTTCATGTTTCTTTGCGAAGTCATTTAAAATTTTTGCCGGAGCAACAACATCATCATTACTGAATGCAATTGCATTTGGGCCTGTTAATGCATCGTTAAGACCAACTAACTCAGCTTGTTCTGCCGCACGACGAGTCATTGTATTTTTGTAAACTTTGAATTCAATACCTGCATCACGTAATTGCTTACGTAATTCAGTTACTTCACCTACAGTTAATCCACGGTAGTCAACGACAATAGTAGATTTACTTTCACGGAACTTAGCAGAAATTTCTTCTACCAACTGTTTCTTTTTTTCGATAACTGCGCTCATTGTTACACCTCCTGTAGTTTCATGTAACACTAGTACCGTTCGGTAAGGCATTTAAAAACCTCCACGGCGTTAGACATGGAGGTTCGTATATACAATAAGCAAACATATGCTTTATTCGTAAATACACCTCGGTAGGAAATTAAGCTAATTTAGCACCTACTGTCTACGGTATAGCGATATTCTTTTTAACAACATTAGTTATTATATATAAACTTCATTCCGAAGTCAATAGTAATTATTTTACAGCGAAGCTTGAAGAATCAACTTTCACGCCAGGACCCATAGTTGAAGTTGCATTTACGCTCTTCATGTAAGTTCCTTTTGCTGCAGCTGGTTTCGCTTTTATTAAAGTTTCATAAACAGTTGTGAAGTTCTCAACTAGTTTGCTGTCTTCAAATGACACTTTACCGATAGGAACGTGGATAATACCAGCTTTATCTAAACGGTACTCAACTTTACCTGCTTTAATTTCATTAACAGCTTTTGTTACATCAAATGTAACTGTACCTGTTTTAGGGTTTGGCATTAATCCTTTAGGTCCTAATACACGTCCTAATTTACCAACTTCACCCATCATATCAGGTGTAGCAACGATTACGTCAAAGTCAAACCAACCTTGTTGGATTTTGTTGATGTAATCAGTATCGCCAACATAATCAGCACCTGCTGCTTCAGCTTCTTTCGCTTTTTCACCTTTAGCAAATACTAATACGCGTTGAGTTTTACCAGTACCATTAGGTAGTACTACTGCACCACGAATTTGTTGATCAGCTTTCTTAGGGTCAACTCCTAAACGGAAAGCAACTTCTACAGTCGCATCAAATTTAACGATGCTAGTTTTCTTCACTAGTTCTACAGCTTCTTGAACTGTATAAAATTTAGTACGATCTACAAGCTTTGTAGCTTCTGCTAATTTTTTACCTTTTTTAGCCATTTTTATTTCCTCCTTAGTGGTTTTAGCGGAATAACCTCCCACGAATAAAGGTTGCGAACTTGTTTTTAAGCAAACTCGCAACCCCAAAAAAACATCCCTAACTAATGAAAATTAGTCTTCGATAACGATACCCATGCTACGTGCAGTACCTTCAACCATACGCATTGCTGATTCAACGCTAGCTGCGTTTAAATCAGGCATTTTTGTTTCAGCGATTTCACGTACTTTGTCACGTTTAACAGTCGCTACTTTATTACGGTTTGGTTCACCAGAACCAGACTCAATACCAGCTGCTTTTTTAAGTAATACAGCAGCAGGAGGAGTTTTCGTAATAAATGTAAATGAACGGTCCTCGAATACTGTGATTTCAACCGGAATGATTAAACCAGCTTGATCAGCTGTACGAGCGTTAAACTCTTTACAGAATCCCATGATATTAACACCAGCTTGACCTAATGCAGGACCAACTGGTGGTGCTGGATTAGCTTTCGCTGCAGGAATTTGCAATTTTACAATTTTAATTACTTTTTTAGCCACGAGACACACCTCCTTAAGTCCGTGATGTGGTAATTGGGTTAAAACCCTCCCACTCATCTAAACCATTTGTAATACAAATAGTTAAAATTCGGGCATTCACTAATCTTAGTCTTTATACCCTTATCCATTCAGAAATAATTGAATTTCTGATCAGTGTAAGATAGATAATCTGTCTCAATACCTTGAGACATACTGACCTATGAAATTTTACCACTATCCGAATTTGATTTCAAGTTTTTTTACATTATAATTTCGTTACCTGTGAAAAGTCTAATTCTACAGGTGTTTCACGACCGAACATATTTACAAGAACCTTAAGCTTGTTTTTATCTTGATCAATTTCTTCAATTGAACCTGTAAAGTTAGCAAAGGGTCCTTCTGTAACTTTAACTGTTTCATTTAATTCATAATCAATTTCAACTCGGCGTTCATCCATTCCCATGCGTTTCAAAATAAAACTAACCTCATCAGGCAGTAGAGGTGTCGGTTTTGAGCCATGTCCAGCAGATCCTACAAATCCAGTTACCCCAGGTGTATTACGGACAACATACCAAGAATCGTCAGTCATCACAATCTCAACTAATACGTATCCAGGAAAAACTTTCTTTTTCACAACTTTCTTTTTGCCATCTTTATAATCTGTTTCTTCTTCTTCAGGCACAACCACACGGAAGATCTTATCTTCCATACCCATTGATTCTACACGTTTCTCGAGATTTGCTTTAACCTTATTTTCATAACCTGAATACGTGTGTACAACATACCAATTCTTTTCCATAGTGTCAGGACAAAATGTCCTTCCCTCCCCACAATAGGTTTTAATACATAGCGTTAATGGCGAAAAACCAGCCATCAAAAATAAAGGAGAAATTAAGCTTCAAATACAAGCCCAGTTTCTAATTGGGGCGAAACAAGCAAATATAGTTTCACCGTTTGACAATTACTAGTTTTATAAAATCTGTGTTAAGAATGCTTGTTAAGTTAATCGGGTTCCGTCCAACTTTCAAAATGAAGGTAAAAATAAATAGGATTCTACTCTCTATACTCTTTCAATACAATCATCGTAAATAAAGCTAGTTACACAAAGCCTTCCCTAACCTTCAAACACATCTAATGTAATGAGCTTTTTTAAACAATTAAAAAACCCGCATAACGGGTTTTGCAGATAAAGATTAATATTTTCTATTATAGCACGATTTTCCATCTGTTATTCAATAAACAAACGAATTACAGAAGAAATACCTAAGTCAATGACCGCAAAGAAAACAGAAGCAAAAATGACAGTTGTTAATACTGTAATTGTATACTTTCTAAGCTCTTTACCTTTCGGCCAACTTACCTTCTTCATTTCACGAGACACATCTCGGAAAAAATTAATTATACGTTGCATGTATGCTACCTCCAGGAATAATAGAGAAACTTCGCATAAATAAATAATAGATATAAAGACTACTTTGTTTCACGGTGGTTCGTATGCGAGTTACAAACTTTACAAAATTTATTTATTTCTAACCGTTCAGTTGTACTTGAAGAATTTTTCATCGTTGAATAATTCCTGCTTCCACAAGTTGTACATGCCATTGTAACTTTTTTTCGCAATCTTCTCACCTACCGTTACACTTTTATTCCTTAAAACTGTATCATAGTGAGGTTTTTTCGTCAATAAACGATAAAAATCAACTTTAAGCATACTCTATTACAAACTTATTTCCCTTAACTCTAAATATCGCTCAAGCTTTCTTTTCACACGTTGAAGGGCATTATCAATTGATTTAACGTGCCGATTTAGTTCTTCCGAGATCTCGTGATAAGATCGGCCATCTAAGTATAAAACTAATACCTTGCGCTCTAAATCACTCAATAATTCTCCCATTTTAACTTCAATATCATCAAATTCCTCTTGGTTAATAATGAGTTCCTCAGGGTCCATAGCTTTTGTACCTGTTATAACATCCATAAGCGTCCGATCTGATTCTTCGTCATATATTGGCTTGTCCAATGATACATAGGAATTAAGTGGAATATGCTTCTGACGTGTTGCTGTCTTTATTGCAGTAATGATCTGCCTTGTAATACATAATTCTGCAAATGCTTTAAAGGAAGTAAGTTTGTCCTCTTTAAAGTCGCGGATAGACTTGTACAAACCAATCATTCCTTCTTGAATAATATCCTCTCGATCGGCACCTATTAAGAAATAAGATCTAGCCTTTGCACGAACGAAATTGCGATACTTCGTAATTAAGTAGTCAAGTGCTTCACTTTCTCCATTATGCACGAGTTCAACCACTTGTTCATCTTCCATTAATGACAATTGTTCCTTGTTGACCTTACCCCTGTTGAATGGTGAATTCAAGCCGATCCCCCCGACCGCACACATGATATCAATAGTATACAGTATGAATTTTGAAAGCGTCAACCTAAGAAAAGTGCAAATTCCTTGACAACTCTGACATTTAAGGGCTATCAAAAAAAGCGACGACCTAATCACTTGACTGCATTTGTACGTCTTTTGCGATCTCCATGAGAGCGATGCTTGGCTGGTAAAATGTGCATATGCCCGACCAAAATAATTATTGTTGCCTAACAACTATAGGTCACCTCTGCGCCATTTTTCCAGCTTTTCCTTTACATCATCAGGAAATAAAATTTTTGAAGATGGGCGCTTTTCTTCAAATTTTTTTACTTTTATTTTTATCCTGTTCTCAATTGAATTCATTTCATTTAATAATTCCCTTGCTGATTTACGAAGAGCACCTTGACCAAAAATGGCCCATTGTTCTGTAAAATCAGAAGTGGCAACATGTACTTGAGTCTTTATGTTATTTAATGAGATTGCCAGTTTTTCGATTCGTTCATCCGCTGTTTCATTTTCTCGGGTAAAAATAACTTCTACTCGATAGTTTTTTTGCTTTTTTTCAATTCCTTTTACAAGATGGGCATCGAAAACAATAATGACACGATAGCCTGTGTATGCTTGATATTCCGCCATCTTCTCAATTAATTGATCCCTAGCTTCAGATAGATTGTCCTTCTTTAGCTTTTGCAGATCCGGCCATGCTCCGATAATGTTATATCCATCCACTAATAGGATATCCATTCTCCCTTACTCTCCTAAAGGATATCGCTTTCGGTATACCTCATACATTAAAAGGCTTCCTGCTACAGATGCATTTAGTGATGTGACATGGCCAATCATTGGCATTTTAATTAAAAAATCACATTTTTCTTTAATTAGTCTGCCAATCCCTTTGCCTTCGCTACCTATAATTAATGCTAACGGCATATTCCCATCTAAATTACGGTAATCATCTGCACCTTTAGCATCCGTTCCTACAATCCAAATCCCGCGTTCCTTTAATTCTTCGATCGTTCGAGCCATGTTTGTTATACGTGCAACAGGGATATGTTCAATTGCACCAGTCGATGCTTTAGCAACCGTTGCCGTCAGCCCAACAGCTCTTCTTTTTGGAATAATAATTCCGTGAGCACCAACAGCATCCGCAGTTCTCATAATCGATCCTAGATTATGCGGATCCTCTATTTCATCCAATAGCAGTAAAAACGGCATTTCACCTCTTTTTTCTGCAATTGCTAAGATATCATCTACATGGACATATTCATATGCCGCAACTTGCGCTACTACTCCTTGATGATTACCTTCCACCATCTGATCGATTTTTTTCTTAGGTACAAAATTAATCGTGACACCTTTTTCCTTTGCAAGCTGTGTAATTTGCTGTGCTTGTCCTTTTAATGAATTTTCAGCAACCCAGATTTTATTTACATCGCGAGATGATTTTAAAACTTCGATTACAGGGTTACGCCCAATAATAAGATCCTGATCCATTAATTCTTCCTCCTTTCTTCGAGTGTAATAAATTGAAAAGCCTCTTGAATTAGTTCTTCTAATCGAGTATGTTTCTTTTCCAGGTAAAGATATCCGATCAATGCTTCAAACGCCGTACTATATCGATAAGTTTGTACATCTGTATTTTTAGGAATTGTACCTGACTTTGCATTTCGGCCTCGTCTAATGACAGCCTCTTCCTCTTCAGAAAAATTCTCAAACGTAAATAAGTGATGCAATATCCTTGCTTGAGCCTTTGCTGACACAAACCTTTTAGCTTGATTATGAAGCTGGTTTGGTCGAATATTCCCATTAGCCAAAAGGTGATGTCTTACATAAATTTCAAATACAGCATCACCAATATATGCCAAAGCTAAGCTATTCAAATGCTTAGAATCCTTTATTTCTTCTAAATCTAAAAACATGTTGGTCCTCTTTTCTACTAAAAAAGGGAAGAGCCTTAACAAGTGTGTCCTTCGTTATGTGGGCTCCTCCACCTTCTTTACTTACTAACTTTATTCCCATATTATAAAAATCGTAATCATTCCACGATTCGCTTCCATCTTGTTCCTTGAGGAGTATCCTCTAAAATAATATTCATTTCTTTTAATTGATCTCTAATTTCATCCGCTAATGCGAAATTACGATCTTTTCTCGCTTGAATACGTTTTTCGATCAATTCATCAATTTCTGCATCTAAAAGTTCTGTCTGGGAAAAATTCACCCCTAAAACGTCTCCTAATTGATCAAATTCATTAAGGAATGCTTGAATGACTTCTTCTGAAGTATTTAGTTCTTGTAAGTAATAATTTGCTTGTTTCGCTAAGTCAAACAAAACAGAAACTGCATTTGCTGTATTAAAGTCATCATCCATTTCTTTCTTGAATTGATCACGATAATCATGAATCTTACTTATCCATGCTTCATTATCATCCGTTAAATTTGTGCTGCTATTTTTACGGTGTTGAAGATTAGCATATGAAGTCTTTAATCGTTCAAACGCATTTTTTGTACTTTCAAGCAGTTCTTGTGAAAAATTAATCGGATGTCGATAATGAACAGACAGCATAAAGAATCGGACAACCTGCGGGTCAATTTCTTTTATGATATCGTGAACAAGGACGAAGTTACCTAATGACTTCGACATCTTTTCATTATTAATATTAATATATCCGTTATGCATCCAATACTTTGCAAATAATTTTTCATTTAAAGCTTCAGATTGAGCAATTTCATTTTCATGATGAGGAAATGTTAAATCCTGACCGCCTGCATGGATATCAATTGTATCACCAAGGTACTTTTTCGCCATCGCCGAGCATTCAATGTGCCAGCCTGGACGACCATGTCCCCATGGACTTTCCCAAGAAATTTCGCCTTCTTTAGCTGCTTTCCATAAAACAAAATCAAGTGCATCTTGTTTTTTCTCGCCGATATCAATACGATTACCTAACCGTAATTCATCAATTGACTGGTGGGAGAGTTTTCCGTATTCTTTAAACTCTCTTGTTTTATAATAGACATCCCCGCCAGCTTCATAAGCATAGCCTTTATCAATTAAAGCCTGAATAAAATCAATAATGATATCAATGCTCTCTGTAACGCGCGGGTGAACTGTTGCACGTTTACAGCCAAGTGCAGAAACATCTTCAAAATAAGCATCAATAAAACGATCTGCAATTGTTGGTACATCTTCACCTAATTCGTTAGCAGCTTTGATTAATTTATCATCAACATCCGTAAAATTTGATACATAGTTTACTTCATACCCGCTGTACTCTAAATATCTGCGAACTGTATCATAAACGATTGCTGGTCTGGCATTCCCAATATGGATATAGTTATATACGGTAGGACCACATACATACATTTTAACTTTCCCTTTTTCAAGAGGCTCAAATGTTTCTTTTTCCCTCGTGAGCGTATTGTACAACTTTATCGCCATGTTCACTCGTTCCTTTCCTTAACTGCTCGACTTCATTTTTTAAATTTGCAAGCTCTGTCTCTAGCTCTTTAAAACGATCTGCAACCGGATCTGGCAGATCACAATGGTTTAAATCTTGACCAACTTTTCTTCCGTTTTGGATGACCACCCGACCAGGAATCCCCACAACAGTTGAATGATCTGGCACATCTTTAAGGACAACAGAACCTGCTCCTATTTTAGAGTATGCACCAACCGTGATAGATCCTAACACTTTTGCTCCTGTAGCAATTAAAGCATGATCCTTAATTGTAGGGTGTCTTTTTCCTTTTTCCTTCCCAGTTCCGCCAAGTGTTACCCCTTGGAATACCGTAACATTATCCCCAATTTCACACGTTTCCCCGATCACAACACCCATTCCATGATCTATAAAAAACCTTCGGCCTATTGTTGCTGCTGGATGGATTTCTATACCTGTAAAAAACCTACTTATTTGAGAGATAGCTCTTGCGAAGAAATAGAACTTTCTTTTGTATAAGGCATGTGCAACCCGATGTGCCCAAATCGCATGCAGCCCCGAATACGTTAAAATGACCTCAAAATAACTCCGTGCAGCCGGATCTTGTTCAAATATGATTTCTACGTCTTCTTTCAACATTTTAAACAAAATTTACCCCTCCCATCATTACTTACGTTCAATATTTGTTGAAGGAAAAAACCTAAAATGAATATTTCCCTCCCGATTCCCCAAACTAAAATACCAATTTTTTATACAAAAAAGCGCCTCTGTAATAAATACAGAGACGCTTGTATGCGCGGTTCCACTCTGTTTAGGTATGAGTAGGTTTCGTTCCCGATACACAATATCCTCATGACCTCAACTTTAGCTCTGTAACGTAGAGCGACACGCTATTACTTACTAATCAAACAGTTGATGTTTAGTAAAAGACTCAAAGGTGCATTTCAAGAGTTATTTCACTTAAACCCCTTTCAGCCAGTGGAGGTTCTCTCTAAAAAGGAAATAAAACTTTACTCTCCTTATCAACGTTTTAACTATTGGTTTAACCATACTATATTACATTTTTATAAAAAAGTTAACTAATAATATTTTTTAATCTTGAAATTACCTTATTTCTACCTAATACAGCAATTGATTTTGGTAAATCAGGTCCATGAGTCTGCCCAGTAATTGCAACACGAATTGGCATAAATAAATTTTTACCTTTTTGACCTGTTGCTTTTTGAACAGATTTAATAGACGCTTTAATTGTTTCTGCTGAAAAGTCCTCAGCATTTTCTAACTCTGACACAAATGCAGATAACACAACTGGTACTTGTTCACCAGAGAGTACCTGTTCAGCTTCTTCGTTATAAGCAATATCCTCTTTAAAAAACAATTCAGTTAGGCTAATAATTTCAGCACCGTAACTCATTTGATCCTGGTACAACGCAATCAAACCGCGAACTTGGTCATTTTCTTCGTCACTCATCTGCTCAGATACTTTACCCGCTTTAATTAAATGCGGTAAAGAAAGCTTAACAAGTTCCTCTACTTCAAGCTGTTTTATATATTGATTATTCATCCACGCAAGCTTTTGTTTATCAAAAACTGCAGGGGATTTAGAGAGGCGCGCAGCATCAAAAATATCAATTAACTGATCTTTGCTATATACTTCTTCTTCTCCACCTGGAGACCAGCCTAGCAAAGAAATAAAATTAAATAAAGCTTCTGGTAAATAACCAAGCTCTTCATATTGTTCAATAAATTGGATGATAGACTCATCACGTTTACTTAATTTTTTACGATTTTCATTCACGATTAATGTCATATGTCCGAATACCGGAATATCCCAACCAAATGCTTCGTAAATCATAATTTGTTTAGGTGTATTTGAAATATGATCTTCCCCACGTAACACATGGGAAATTTTCATTAAATGATCATCAATTGCTACCGCGAAGTTATATGTTGGAGTACCATCTTTTTTCACAATAACAAAATCGCCCATGCCCTCTGATTCAAATGAAATATCACCTTTCACCATATCTTGAAAGCGATATTCTTTATTCACTGGGACCCTAAAACGAATACTATATTCTAACCCTTGCGCCTCAAAGCTCTTTTGCTCTTCAGGAGTTAAGCTAGCGTGCTTGCCGGAATATTGAGGTGTTTCTCCACGAGCCATTTGTTCCTCGCGTTCTTTTTCTAGCTCCTCTTCCGTACAATAGCATTTATAAGCTAAACCGTTCTCTAATAATTGATCATAATATTTTTTGTATATATCATTTCTTTCAGATTGACGATATGGTCCATACTCACCGCCGACATCTACACTTTCATCCCAATCAATACCAAGCCAGTTTAAATACTTTAGCTGACTTTCTTCCCCGCCTTCAATGTTACGTTTTTTATCAGTGTCTTCAATACGGATAATAAACTTCCCGCCTTGATTTTTAGCGAATAAATAATTAAATAAGGCCGTTCTTGCATTTCCAATATGTAGATGTCCTGTTGGACTTGGGGCATAACGTACCCTTACTTCATTTGTCATCTCTAAACCTCCAGCAAACTCATTAAAATATGTAAAAAATTATATAAGATGATACATTTCATTACTTTTTAAGTCAGCACTTATTTTATCATCAATAATAGTGAGATACAAACGCTCTTGTCATCTATAGTATTATTCAAATAAGAAGGTTACCATTATTTCAAATTTGGACGGGACAAGTAACAATGACAGATTAAAGGAAATGAAGCGAATAGCGCTTGTTTTCCTTCATACGATTTAATTATTGATGCTTCTGAATTAAAACTGTTGCTTGTGAAGCAATCCCCTCTTGCCGGCCAGTAAATCCTAACTTTTCGGTTGTCGTTGCTTTTACATTTACTTGAGAAAGATCTGCCTCAAGTAATTCAGCAATCCGTTTTCTCATTGAATCTATATGTGGAGCCATTTTGGGTTTTTGTGCAATGATTGTACAATCTATGTTACCAAGTTCATACCCTTTTTCTTTCACCAGATTCCATACATGTGAGAGCAATTTAGCAGAATCAGCATCTTTAAAATTAGGATCTGTATCTGGGAAGTGTTTTCCAATGTCACCTTCCGCAATCGCCCCTAAGCAAGCATCCGCTACCGTATGTAATAACACATCAGCATCTGAGTGTCCTAGCAGCCCTTTTTCATATGGAATCTCGATTCCTCCAATAATTAAAGGTCGGCCTTCAACTAACTGATGTACATCAAAACCTTGTCCAATTCTAATCATTTTCTTCCCTCTTTCTTAACCTACTTAATCTTACATCTACTCTTATTCTCTAACCATCTTTACGATTTACATATTAATCAATCAAGGATAGCCTTTGCTAGTAGTAAATCATCTGGTGTTGTTAATTTAATATTTGTGTAATCCCCTAAGATGATCGAAACGGGCTTTCCAATTCGTTCAATTAGGCTGGCATCATCTGTACCAAGATAGTTTTCTTGATTCGCATGATGATGGGCAGCAAGTATAAGCTCGAGTTGAAATGCCTGCGGGGTTTGCACTGACCATAGTGTAGAACGTTCCACTGTTTCAATGACTTTCCCATTTTCAACCCGTTTTATCGTATCCTTTACAGGGACTGCTAATGTTGCTGCCCCTGTTTCATAAGCTTTTTCTACTAAATCTTCAATTCTTTTATGCGAAATAAACGGTCTAGCTCCATCATGAACAAGAACCAGCTCACCTTTATCAACAGCATGTAATCCATTATGCACACTATACTGTCTCTCACTTCCACCTGACACGATCGCTTTTATTTTTGTAACATCATACTTTTCTAATAGTTTTTGAAAATCTTCCTTTTCTTGATCATTAATAACAAGAATGATTCCTGAGCACATGGTATGCTTTTGAAATACTTTTAAAGTATGTATGATGATAGGGACTTGTTCAAGTTCAATAAACTGTTTATTTTTACCAGCATTCATTCGTTTCCCTTGTCCAGCTGCTAGAATAACGACTTGATATTTCATTACACTTACTCCTCACGAATATTCAGTATACTATCATCATAAAAGATTCCTTCAAATATGTAAAATAGCCCATGAGACACTAGTCACCTAATGTTCCACGGGCTATTGAAAAGCGGAAGCGCCTTGTTCTGCCCCGACAGGCATAAGACGCGCATGAATAGAAGGTGTTCATCGCCTTCAATGCATGTGTAGCTTGCGACCACGAGGCAGTTTAAAACGCGACGTCCTGTCGCTGAAACTGCACTTGCATATCCTGCGCGATCTAAGGCCAGGTGCTGAAGCTAGACATCTAGACTCCCATCATATTTCATTTTAATTCCTTTTCTTATCGAGCAGTACTACCTTACCTAAAGCTTTATAGACAAGCAAAGCAGATAGATTAAGAATAACTTTCATAAAGATCGGAGTAACGCTTTATAATGCCTTCTCTAATAATTTAGGTTTAGCAAAGATCATTCTTCCTGCAGAAGTTTGCAGAACACTTGTTACAAGCACATCTATATGTTTACCAATATAGTTTCGTCCTTCTTCAACAACGATCATCGTGCCATCATCTAAATAAGCGATGCCTTGATTATGTTCTTTCCCATCTTTTATCACTTGTACGTTCATTTCTTCACCAGGGAGTACTACAGGCTTAACGGCATTAGCTAAATCATTAATATTGAGAACATGCACTTTTTGCAGTTCACATACTTTATTCAAATTAAAGTCATTTGTCACAACTACACCGGAAGTCAACTTCGCCAATTTCACTAGCTTGCTATCAACCTCTTGTATATCCTCAAAATCACCTTCATAAATTTCTACATTAATCGCAAGCTCTTTTTGAATTCTATTTAGTATATCTAGCCCTCTGCGACCTCTGTTGCGTTTTAATACATCAGACGAATCGGCAATATGTTGAAGCTCTTCTAGCACAAATTGAGGAATAACAATTGTTCCTTCCAAAAAGCCGGTTTGACAAATATCCGCAATACGACCATCGATAATAACACTTGTATCTAAAATTTTTAGTTTTTTATCTTCTATTTCACTTTCTTCTTCTGCTGCACCCTTTTTCTTACCGATTCGATTTTGTGTAGAAAAAAGATTGATCAATTCATCTCGCTTTTTAAAACCAATTTGAAATCCTAAATATCCAAGTAGTAATGTTAAAAAGATTGGAATGATTGTATTAAACACTGGATATTGAATTTCATTTAAAGGAATACCAATAAGAAAAGCAATTATAAGGCCAAATATTAAACCTAAACTACCAAATAACACATCTGTTACAGGTGCTTTGACAACAGCCTCTTCCAAGACCTTAATCCAATTTACGACATAATCTACTAACCAAAATGTTGCTACAAAAAAAACAATTGCACCTAATACAGCTAAAGTATAAGGTGTATTAATAAAAGGTATGTCTTGCATATTTAATATTCTAAGTAGTTCTGGCATAAAAAGGATTCCTAACATACCACCTATACTTAGAAATAATAACTGTATAATGCGCTTTATTAACATACCTTCACCTCCCTTTTACGATATATCTACTTTATCCTACTTCTTGTACATGTGAAATAGATATTTAAATTTGTAAATAGATTGAAACAAGCCTGTAACGTTACTAAAAAAGATAATTTAAAAAACAATTTTAATATACCCTTATTTAATGAAATTAAAACCAAATTGCTAAAATTTTGATGAAAAATTCTTATAGATGGCGGTCAATTAAAAGCTGATCCTTTAATCTCTTCATCCCTTCAATAATTTTCTTTGCTCTTACCTCACCTATTCCATCTACTTCATCTAATTGTTCTACGGATGCTTGCATAATATGTTTCAACTTTTTATAGTCTGTCACTAAATTTTCAATAATAATCGTTGGCAATCTAGGAATTTTACTTAACATTCGATATCCTCTTGACATGACAGGAGTATCAATGTTTGTAAATGAAGAGTACCCAAGTAATTTAAATAAGACTGAATCCTCTATAAGCTCAAAACTAGAAAGGTCTTGAAGCTGTTTAACAATTTGATGTGGATCAACAGCCTTGTCATTTGCATAATCCTTAATAAGAAGGACAGCTTCTCCTTCTATCCCAGTAAGGAGCTCTGCCAATTGTAACCTAATAAGATGACCTTCTGCCCCCAGCTCGTTCACATAATCATTTATTTCATCTTTTATACGCAATACCATCTCAAATCGATGCAACACTTGCAGCACTTCTTTAAAAGTAACCAAATCTTCAAGCTCTAATGCACCTAAATTCAAGATCGAGTGATCAAGAACAGTCTTATATTTTTCTAGTGTTTGGATCGCCTGATTAGCCTTAGTTAAAATAACACCTATTTCTTTAAGTGCATATCTTAGTTCACCATGATAGAGAGTAATCACATTTCTTCTTTGTGAAATGGCTATCACCAAATTACCTGTTTGTTTTGCCACTCGTTCAGCTGTTCGATGTCTCATCCCAGTTTCAGAAGAATAAATAGAAGGGTCAGGAACTAGCTGAGCATTTGCATAGAGAATCTTATTACCAGAGTCACTTAAAATAATCGCCCCATCCATTTTAGCTAACTCATACAAGTGGGCAGAGGAAAATGTACAATTTATTGAAAAGCCACCGTCTAAAATATCCTTAACTTTATCATTATGACCAATGACAATTAATCCACCTGTTTTTGCACGAAGGACATTTTCGATACCCTCACGCATTGGCGTACCAGGTGCTACAAATTGCAAAATTTCATTTAGCCTTTTTTCACCAGATTTACTCTCTACATCTGTCATCTCCTATCCTCCTAACGTTTTATGGAGGGCCTCAGCTACATTTTTTATCCCAACGATCTCAATGTTATCCGGAGGACTCCACCCACCAATATTTGCTTCAGGAATAATCGCCCGCTTAAATCCAAGCTTTGCAGCTTCTATGACCCTTTGCTCAATCCTCGAAACTCTTCTAACCTCTCCAGTTAAACCAACTTCACCAATTATGACATCTGTTGGTTTTGGTGGTGCATCTTTAAAGCTTGAAGCAATACTTACAGCAACAGCTAAATCGATAGCTGGTTCATCAAGTTTAATTCCACCCGCAACCTTCAAATAGGCATCTTGATTTTGCAGAAGGAGTCCTACACGTTTCTCTAACACTGCCATTAATAATGGGACACGATTATGATCGATACCTGTTGCCATTCTCCTTGGATTACCAAAGCTTGTAGGTGAAATTAATGCCTGAATTTCAACAAGAACCGGTCTAGTTCCCTCCATTGAGGCTACTACCGTTGATCCAGCAGCACCTTTCGATCTTTCTTCTAAAAATATTTCTGAAGGATTTTTTACTTCTTCTAAACCTGATTCCTTCATCTCAAAAATACCCATTTCATTCGTTGATCCAAAACGATTCTTCACGGCTCGTAAAATGCGGTATGTATGATGTCTTTCTCCTTCAAAGTAGAGTACAGTATCTACCATGTGCTCTAATAAACGCGGACCAGCAATTGATCCTTCCTTTGTAACATGACCGACAATAAAAATAGCGATACCTTTTGTTTTAGCAATTCTCATTAGATCTGCTGTTGATTCTCTTACTTGTGATACACTTCCTGGAGCTGAGCTTAATTCACTATGGAATACCGTTTGAATGGAATCAACAACAACAAATGAAGGGTTTGTTTCCTCAATTGCCTGAGAAATATAACTCATATCTGTTTCTGATAAGACGAATAGTTTATCTGCTTTTACTCCTAAGCGATCTGCTCTTAATTTCGTTTGTTTAACAGATTCTTCTCCGGATATATATAAGACATCGTGACCATTATCTGCTAATTGGGAGGATACTTGCAGCAGAAGCGTAGACTTACCAATACCAGGATCACCACCAATTAACACGAGAGACCCTTTAACAATACCGCTTCCTAATACACGGTTAAATTCTTTTAAATTTGTAAAAATCCTTGGTTCTTGGGTTGTTTCGATATTTGTAATCGGGGAAGGTTTTTGAACGGTTTGGTTGGAATGAGCAAAAGTAGCCTTTCTTGGCGATACAGGCTTCAAAATCTCCTCTGTCATTTTATTCCATTCTCCACAACCTGGGCATTTACCCATCCATTTCGGTGATTCGTATCCACATGATTGACAAATAAATTTCACCTTTGTTTTAGCCATGAAAGTGTTCCTCTCTTATTAGATTACCAAGTAGTAGAGTTAATTATGATACTTATCTCAATTATATAGAAAGTAGAGGATATTTTGAGGAATCTTTTTTAACATAAAAATTGAAATTCCTCCAAATATAAGAAAGTGAGGCACACATTTCGTAGTATGCCTCAATTGGTTTACACATTTTTATTCTATATGTCCTACTCTTACATTTGATTGTAGGTAGCTATAAAATTTATCTAACTTCTTCCTTTTCAGCCGTCTTAACGACAAATTCACCGTTTTCTACATCTAAAATAATTTTTTGGCCTTTATCAATTGTACCCCTTAATAATTCTTCTGAAAGTCGATCCTCAACATTCTTTTGAATAGAACGACGTAAAGGTCTTGCACCATATTCAAGATCAATCCCCTCATCTGCAATTTTTTCGATAGCAGATTCAGTTAATTCCAATGATAAATCTTGTTCTTTTAGTCGTTTCGTTAATTGATCTGACATAAGAGTAACGATTTCTTTTAAATGTTTCTTTTCTAATGAGTGGAACACGATAATTTCATCAATACGGTTAATGAATTCTGGTCGGAATGCACGTTTTAACTCATCCATTACTTTGCCTTTCATATCCTTGTAATTTTGAGTTTCGTCTTGAACATTAAAGCCAACATATTTATTTCGCTTTAATTCACTTGCTCCAACATTTGATGTCATAATTAAAATTGTATTTCTAAAGTCTACAGTACGTCCTTTAGAGTCAGTTAATCGGCCATCCTCTAGTACTTGTAATAAGATATTGAATACATCAGGATGAGCTTTTTCAATTTCATCTAAAAGAACAACAGAGTATGGCTTTCTTCTAACCTTTTCAGTTAATTGACCGCCTTCTTCATAACCTACGTAACCAGGAGGTGAACCAACTAAACGAGAAGTAGAGTGTTTCTCCATATACTCGGACATATCGATACGAATCATGGCGTCTTCATCGCCGAAGATTGATTCTGCCAATGCTCTTGCAAGCTCCGTTTTACCTACACCAGTCGGTCCTAAGAAAATAAATGAACCAATCGGACGTTTTGGATCCTTTAACCCTGCACGTGCACGACGGACAGCTTTTGCAACAGCAACAACTGCTTCATCTTGCCCGATGACTCTAGAGTGAAGGAGACTTTCCATGTTTAATAATTTATCTGTTTCCGTTTGAGCTAACCGGGATACTGGTACTCCGGTCCAACTAGAAACGACCATTGCAATATCATCAACCGTAACTTCTGTATTCTCTTGACCTTGCTTTTCTTTCCATGTTTTCTTTGTTTCTTCAAGCTGTTCACGCAAGCGTTGCTCTGTATCACGTAAGGAAGCTGCTTTTTCAAACTCCTGACTTTGTACAGAAGCGTCCTTCTCTTTGCGAATTTCATCAAGCTTATGCTCAAGCTCTTTTAAATTAGGCGGTGTTGTGAAAGAGCGTAAGCGAACTTTTGATCCTGCCTCATCAATTAAATCAATTGCTTTATCTGGTAAAAATCGATCAGAAATATAACGATCAGATAATTTTACAGCAGCATCAATGGCTTCATCTGTAATAGAAACTCGATGATGTGCCTCATAACGATCACGTAATCCTTTTAAAATTTGAATACTTTCCTCAGGTGTCGGCTCATCTACTTGAATTGGTTGGAATCTACGTTCTAATGCAGCATCTTTCTCAATGTATTTTCGATATTCATCAAGTGTTGTTGCTCCAATACACTGTAATTCACCTCTAGCTAATGAAGGCTTTAAAATATTTGAAGCATCAATGGCACCCTCAGCTCCACCAGCACCGATTAATGTATGAAGCTCATCAATAAAGAGAATGATATTTCCAGCTTGACGTATTTCATCCATTACCTTCTTAAGACGGTCCTCAAACTCACCTCGGTATTTCGTACCAGCAACAACTGTACCCATATCAAGTGTCATAACACGTTTATCACGTAAGATTTCCGGCACTTCATTTTGTACAATTTGTTGAGCAAGACCTTCTGCAATCGCAGTTTTACCTACACCTGGCTCACCAATTAAAACAGGATTATTTTTAGTACGGCGGCTTAACACTTCAATAACTCGTTGAATTTCCTTGCTTCTACCAATAACAGGATCCAAACTTCCTTCTCTAGCAATAGCCGTTAAATCTCTAGCAAGGCTATCAAGCGTTGGCGTATTAGCACTTGCCATACTGCCTTGATGATTTGAAGACGTTTCATTGCTACCTAATAGTTGAAGTACTTGTTGTCTTGCTTTATTTAAACTTACACCTAGATTATTCAGTACTCGTGCAGCAACTCCTTCGCCTTCACGAATTAAGCCAAGTAATATATGCTCTGTTCCAACATATGAATGACCTAACTTTCTCGCTTCATCCATAGAAAGCTCAATAACTTTCTTTGCCCGCGGTGTGTAATGAATTGTTTGAGAAGCATCTTGGCCTCTGCCAATTAAGCCTTCAACCTCTTTTTGGATTTTTTCAGGACCTAAGCCTAATGCTAATAAAGCTTTAGCAGCTATTCCTTCACCTTCACTAACAAGCCCTAAAAGAATGTGCTCTGTTCCAATATTATTATGACCTAAACGAACTGCTTCCTCTTGTGCTAATGCAAGTACCTTTTGAGCGCGCTCTGTAAATCTTCCAAACATCATGATTCATCATCCTCCATCCGTTTTTTACGTTCCATTTCTAAATTCAACCGTTCTCTAATTAAAGCTGCACGGCGAATATCTCTCTCATTTGGACGTAATGGTCCACCAAAATATTGTTGTAAAAATCCAGGTTGAGTTAAAATCATAAGTTCATTTAGAATAGTGCGAGATAGATCTTTTATAATTCCTAAATCAATACCCAATCGAACATCTGATAAACACTTTGCTGTTTCACTAGATTCAATAATACGACTATACGTTAACGTACCTAAAGATCTGAACACTCTATCTTCTAACTGATTTTGGGAGCTGTTGTAAAGAGCTTCACGAGTTGTTCTTTCTTGGGTTATTAATTGTTGAACTACACTGATAAGGTCTTCAACGATGTCTTTTTCGGATTTCCCTAGTGTTATTTGGTTCGAAATCTGAAAAATATTGCCAACTGCCTCGCTGCCCTCACCATAAATACCTCTTACCACTAGCCCCAAATGGTTAATAGCGGGAATAATTCGATTTATTTTCTGTGTTAGAACCATTGCTGGTAAGTGCATCATAACAGATGCCCTTAATCCTGTACCTACATTTGTTGGACAACTTGTTAAATAACCACATTGTTCATCAAACGCGTAATCTACTTCTTCTTCAATCCAATTATCAAACTTATTTGCCATTTCTAATGCCTCTCCCAGTTGTAACCCAGGAAATAGACACTGAATTCGGATGTGATCTTCTTCATTTATCATAATACTTACTTCTTCGTTTTCAGAAAGTAAGCATCCTCCAAAAATAGCATTCTCAGATAAGTTCGGACTGATTAAATGCTTTTCGACTAACACCCTTTTTTGAATTGGCTGTAATTCATTCATTTTTAGTAACTCTAACCTGCCAATTTTGGGGAATGTTTTGTTTTTTAATGTTGTTTCAAAAAAATGTAGAACTTCTTGTGATTCTTCATACGTGGAGAGCGTCGGAAAATTAAACTTTTCGATATTACGTGCTAAACGAATCCGACTGCTTAATACAATATCTGAATCAGGTCCTTCCTTGTTCATCCACGAACTCATTGCATGATTCATAAAATTTTGGAGTGACACTATTAAGATCCCTCCTCTTGTGAGCTACTCAATTTCTTTTCAAGAGATCTAATTTCGTCTCTTACCATTGCAGCTTGCTCAAACTCTTCTTGGATAATAAACTCATGAATTTTATTTTTCAACCCTTCTATTTGCTTGCGTATATGGATATCTCCTCCAATACGTTCAGGAATCTTCCCTGTATGAACTGTATTTCCTCCATGCACACGCTTAAGGATTGGATTGATATAAATATTAAATGTATGATAGCAATTTGAACAGCCAAAACGTCCAGTTTGTTTAAATTGAGAAAATGTCATTTTACATCTGTCACATTGAAGTTCATCACCAGTATTAAAGACTTTTTGTTCTTTCTTCTTATGAAGATCAGCTTCAATATTAAGTAAACCAGTAAGTAAATTATTTAAAGAAAAGCCCGTGTTAGCATTAAACATAAAAAGTTCACTGTTTTCTTGTGCACAATGCTCACAAATATGAACTTCTGTTTTTTCACCATTGACTACCTTCGTAAAGTGAAACGTTGCCGGTCTTTCCTTACACTCTTGGCATATCATCCGTCTCCCCTTCTTTCACTTGTATTTCAATGTTGTTATCATGGCCTTAAACATCCTTGCTCTTAACTCATCCCTATGTGGGAGATCTATATATAGGACTGAGCGATCAATCACGCTTAACATTAATTTTGCTTCACGAGCAGAAATCACTTTTTCTCTTATTAGCCGACCTATAATGTCTTCCGCAGAAGCTTGTGAAAGTCGATTTTGAATTAAGTGTAAGATTTGGTCTAGTAGATGGGCTTGATTATTCGATTGCACTTTTATAATACGTATATAACCGCCCCCGCCGCGCTTACTTTCTACAACATACCCTCTCTCAATTGTAAATCTGGTATTTATTACATAGTTTATCTGTGAAGGCACACACTGAAATTTATCGGCAATTTCACTCCGTTTAATTTCAACGATTTCTTTGCCACTATTGTCCAGTACATGTTTAAGATACTGTTCAATAATGTCTGAAATATTTCTCACTCAACCTCCCCCTCACTGACTTTGACTATATTTGACTATAGTCATACTATAAATGGAACAGAAAAATTTTTCAACTCTTCTGTCTCATTTTAAATATTGCCAAAATAAGTTCAGGTAAAACGTACTTAAAATATTTTTTCCACTTCATCAATTTCTACTAAAATTTCCCCTAAATCGGCATGAAATAGAGAAGAAATGTCAAAGTCTAACTGATACTGAAACATTGCATGATTATTTTTATCCTTACTGCAGGATGTCAAAGTTATTTTATGTACTGTTACGCCATAGGGTGCTAGTTTCGCTATTACTTGATCAATGGTTGTCTTTTGTGAATGGACCACTATTTTCATTTTCTTTCTTGTTCTTTTAACATTCATATATTTTTCAAGTCGATTTAAAAATACCAAACACATTAATACAATTACAGTAGTAAAAAATGCAATAACATACATACCTGCTCCAATAACTAAGCCTAACCCAGCAACAATCCAAATGGATGCAGCTGTCGTTAACCCTCTTATCGTTGCACCTTTCACAAGAATCGTACCCCCGCCTAAAAAACCGATACCGCTGATGACATACGATGGAATCCTAGCTGGATCAAACTGAACTTGGGAAGTATGACGTTCTATATAATTTTCAAATCCATATAGAGATAATATCATCATTAAACATGAACCTAATCCTACTAGTAAATGTGTCCGAAAACCAGCAGGATGATTATTAAACTCTCTTTCTAGCCCTATTAAACCGCATAAAACTGTTGCGATTAATATACGAGTAAACATGATATATGTATCTTGATTTAAAAACTCAAACATATTCAATCTTGTCTCCTCTTTTGCCTAAATAAATGATCTAATATATATATACTCAAATCATTATTTTTAAACACATTTATTAATAAAAATAAATATTTTTATTTTTATCCTATAACTAAATATATTTTTATGAATGGATTAAAGGCCTTGTTAATAAGGATCATGAGTTTAGTAGGATAGGTTAATGAAGAGGGTTGTTTGAGTATAAGTACTGAAGATAAAATTTTCGACACACATTTCTCGACTATATCGATATCTTTACGTGATTTTCCTACAATTTTTGTTAAAAAACAACAAAAAAGACCAGTATCTCTACTGATCTTCTCTCTTCTTACTTGGCAACGTCCTACTCTCACAAGGGGAAACCCCTAACTACCATCGGCGCTGAAGAGCTTAACTTCCGTGTTCGGCATGGGAACGGGTGTGACCTCTTCGCCATCGTCACCAAATAATATTAAGTTTGAAGGGATATTCCTTCAAAACTAGATAACGATTCACAATTCAATTCACTTTGTTTAACGCATATATATTAGGTTAAGTCCTCGATCGATTAGTATCAGTCAGCTCCACACGTCACCGCGCTTCCACCTCTGACCTATCAACCTGATCATCTTTCAGGGATCTTACTAGCTTACGCTATGGGAAATCTCATCTTGAGGGGGGCTTCATGCTTAGATGCTTTCAGCACTTATCCCTTCCGCACATAGCTACCCAGCTATGCCTTTGGCAAGACAACTGGTACACCAGCGGTGCGTCCATCCCGGTCCTCTCGTACTAAGGACAGCTCCTCTCAAATTTCCTACGCCCACGACGGATAGGGACCGAACTGTCTCACGACGTTCTGAACCCAGCTCGCGTACCGCTTTAATGGGCGAACAGCCCAACCCTTGGGACCGACTACAGCCCCAGGATGCGATGAGCCGACATCGAGGTGCCAAACCTCCCCGTCGATGTGGACTCTTGGGGGAGATAAGCCTGTTATCCCCGGGGTAGCTTTTATCCGTTGAGCGATGGCCCTTCCATGCGGAACCACCGGATCACTAAGCCCGACTTTCGTCCCTGCTCGACTTGTAGGTCTCGCAGTCAAGCTCCCTTGTGCCTTTACACTCTACGAATGATTTCCAACCATTCTGAGGGAACCTTTGGGCGCCTCCGTTACATTTTAGGAGGCGACCGCCCCAGTCAAACTGCCCACCTGACACTGTCTCCCAGCCCGATAAGGGCTGCGGGTTAGAATTTCAATACAGCCAGGGTAGTATCCCACCGACGCCTCCACCGAAGCTAGCGCTCCGGCTTCTCAGGCTCCTACCTATCCTGTACAAGCTGTACCAAAATTCAATATCAGGCTACAGTAAAGCTCCACGGGGTCTTTCCGTCCTGTCGCGGGTAACCTGCATCTTCACAGGTACTATAATTTCACCGAGTCTCTCGTTGAGACAGTGCCCAGATCGTTACGCCTTTCGTGCGGGTCGGAACTTACCCGACAAGGAATTTCGCTACCTTAGGACCGTTATAGTTACGGCCGCCGTTTACTGGGGCTTCGGTTCAAAGCTTCGCTTGCGCTAACCTCTCCCCTTAACCTTCCAGCACCGGGCAGGCGTCAGCCCCTATACTTCGCCTTGCGGCTTCGCAGAGACCTGTGTTTTTGCTAAACAGTCGCCTGGGCCTATTCACTGCGGCTTTTCGCAGGGCAAGCCCTGAAAAAGCACCCCTTCTCCCGAAGTTACGGGGTCATTTTGCCGAGTTCCTTAACGAGAGTTCTCTCGCTCACCTTAGGATTCTCTCCTCGCCTACCTGTGTCGGTTTGCGGTACGGGCACCTCTCACCTCGCTAGAGGCTTTTCTTGGCAGTGTGGAATCAGGAACTTCGGTACTATATTTCCCTCGCCATCACAGCTCAGCCTTTACGACAACGGGATTTGCCTCGTTATCAGCCTAACTGCTTGGACGCGCTAATCCAACAGCGCGCTTACCCTATCCTTCTGCGTCCCCCCATTGCTCAAATGGTGAGGAGGTGGTACAGGAATTTCAACCTGTTGTCCATCGCCTACGCCTTTCGGCCTCGGCTTAGGTCCCGACTAACCCTGAGCGGACGAGCCTTCCTCAGGAAACCTTAGGCATTCGGTGGAGGGGATTCTCACCCCTCTTTCGCTACTCATACCGGCATTCTCACTTCTAAGCGCTCCACTAGTCCTTCCGGTCTAGCTTCACAGCCCTTAGAACGCTCTCCTACCATTGTTCGTAAGAACAATCCACAGCTTCGGTGATACGTTTAGCCCCGGTACATTTTCGGCGCAGAGTCACTCGACCAGTGAGCTATTACGCACTCTTTAAATGGTGGCTGCTTCTAAGCCAACATCCTGGTTGTCTAAGCAACTCCACATCCTTTTCCACTTAACGTATACTTTGGGACCTTAGCTGGTGGTCTGGGCTGTTTCCCTCTTGACTACGGATCTTATCACTCGCAGTCTGACTCCTGAACATAAGTCTTTGGCATTCGGAGTTTGACTGAATTCGGTAACCCGATGGGGGCCCCTAGTCCAATCAGTGCTCTACCTCCAAGACTCTCAATTTCAAGGCTAGCCCTAAAGCTATTTCGGAGAGAACCAGCTATCTCCAAGTTCGATTGGAATTTCTCCGCTACCCACACCTCATCCCCGCACTTTTCAACGTGCGTGGGTTCGGGCCTCCATTCAGTGTTACCTGAACTTCACCCTGGACATGGGTAGATCACCTGGTTTCGGGTCTACGACCACGTACTCTTTCGCCCTATTCAGACTCGCTTTCGCTGCGGCTCCGTCTCATCAACTTAACCTTGCACGGGATCGTAACTCGCCGGTTCATTCTACAAAAGGCACGCCATTACCCATTAACGGGCTTTGACTACTTGTAGGCACACGGTTTCAGGATCTCTTTCACTCCCCTTCCGGGGTGCTTTTCACCTTTCCCTCACGGTACTGGTTCACTATCGGTCACTAGGGAGTATTTAGCCTTGGGAGATGGTCCTCCCTGCTTCCGACGGGATTTCACGTGTCCCGCCGTACTCAGGATCCACTCTGGAGGGAACGAAGTTTCAACTACAGGGTTGTTACCTTCTTTGACGGGCCTTTCCAGACCTCTTCATTTACTCCGTTCCTTTGTAACTCCGTATAGAGTGTCCTACAACCCCAAGAGGCAAGCCTCTTGGTTTGGGCTAATTCCGTTTCGCTCGCCGCTACTTGGGAAATCGCGTTTGCTTTCTCTTCCTCCGGGTACTTAGATGTTTCAGTTCCCCGGGTCTGCCTTTATCACCCTATGTATTCAGGTGAAAATACTACTCCATTACGAGCAGTGGGTTCCCCCATTCGGAAATCTCCGGATCAAAGCTTACTTACAGCTCCCCGAAGCATATCGGTGTTAGTACCGTCCTTCATCGGCTCCTAGTGCCAAGGCATCCACCGTGCGCCCTTAACAACTTAACCTTTGACATTATAAATGTCATTTTAATCATTATTAAGAGAATCACTAAACTAAGCGTTTAAACTCAGTGAATTACTTGAATTGTTATCGTTATCTAGTTTTCAAGGAACATAAAGCACAGGACGTGCAAATGCTACAAGCATTTATACTCCTATGTTTTGTATCTTACATATAAGAAAGATCAGAATGATCTCTCAAAACTAAACAAAAACCAAGTGTGCCTCATTTTCCTTAGAAAGGAGGTGATCCAGCCGCACCTTCCGATACGGCTACCTTGTTACGACTTCACCCCAATCATCTGTCCCACCTTAGGCGGCTGGCTCCTTACGGTTACCCCACCGACTTCGGGTGTTACAAACTCTCGTGGTGTGACGGGCGGTGTGTACAAGGCCCGGGAACGTATTCACCGCGGCATGCTGATCCGCGATTACTAGCGATTCCGGCTTCATGCAGGCGAGTTGCAGCCTGCAATCCGAACTGAGAATGGTTTTATGGGATTGGCTTGACTTCGCAGTCTTGCAGCCCTTTGTACCATCCATTGTAGCACGTGTGTAGCCCAGGTCATAAGGGGCATGATGATTTGACGTCATCCCCACCTTCCTCCGGTTTGTCACCGGCAGTCACCTTAGAGTGCCCAACTGAATGCTGGCAACTAAGATCAAGGGTTGCGCTCGTTGCGGGACTTAACCCAACATCTCACGACACGAGCTGACGACAACCATGCACCACCTGTCACCACTGTCCCCGAAGGGAAAGGTATATCTCTATACCGGTCAGTGGGATGTCAAGACCTGGTAAGGTTCTTCGCGTTGCTTCGAATTAAACCACATGCTCCACCGCTTGTGCGGGCCCCCGTCAATTCCTTTGAGTTTCAGTCTTGCGACCGTACTCCCCAGGCGGAGTGCTTAATGCGTTTGCTGCAGCACTAAAGGGCGGAAACCCTCTAACACTTAGCACTCATCGTTTACGGCGTGGACTACCAGGGTATCTAATCCTGTTCGCTCCCCACGCTTTCGCGCCTCAGTGTCAGTTACAGACCAGAAAGTCGCCTTCGCCACTGGTGTTCCTCCAAATCTCTACGCATTTCACCGCTACACTTGGAATTCCACTTTCCTCTTCTGCACTCAAGTTCCCCAGTTTCCAATGACCCTCCACGGTTGAGCCGTGGGCTTTCACATCAGACTTAAGAAACCACCTGCGCGCGCTTTACGCCCAATAATTCCGGACAACGCTTGCCACCTACGTATTACCGCGGCTGCTGGCACGTAGTTAGCCGTGGCTTTCTGGTTAGGTACCGTCAAGGTACCAGCAGTTACTCTGGTACTTGTTCTTCCCTAACAACAGAACTTTACGACCCGAAGGCCTTCATCGTTCACGCGGCGTTGCTCCGTCAGACTTTCGTCCATTGCGGAAGATTCCCTACTGCTGCCTCCCGTAGGAGTCTGGGCCGTGTCTCAGTCCCAGTGTGGCCGATCACCCTCTCAGGTCGGCTACGCATCGTCGCCTTGGTGAGCCGTTACCTCACCAACTAGCTAATGCGCCGCGGGTCCATCTGTAAGTGATAGCCGAAGCCATCTTTCAATGTCGAACCATGCGGTTCGAAATGTTATCCGGTATTAGCTCCGGTTTCCCGGAGTTATCCCAATCTTACAGGCAGGTTACCCACGTGTTACTCACCCGTCCGCCGCTAATCTTTGGGAGCAAGCTCCCTCAGATTCGCTCGACTTGCATGTATTAGGCACGCCGCCAGCGTTCGTCCTGAGCCAGGATCAAACTCTCCAATAAAGAGTTGATATAGCTCATAAATTTGTACTTTATAGTACGTTGTTTTGTTAATCGAAATTAACGTTGGCACGCTTGGTTTTGTTTAGTTTTCAAAGATCATTTTTTGTCGTTTCTCTCAGAAGCGACTTTATTATAATACCAAACTTCACAACCATAAGTCAAGAAGTTTTTTTAAAATATTTGGTGGAGCCTAGCGGGATCGAACCGCTGACCTCCTGCGTGCAAAGCAGGCGCTCTCCCAGCTGAGCTAAGGCCCCGTAATTTTTTAAAAATAATGGTCGGGAAGACAGGATTCGAACCTGCGACCCCTTGGTCCCAAACCAAGTGCTCTACCAAGCTGAGCTACTTCCCGAATATATGGCGCGCCCGAGAGGAGTCGAACCCCTAACCTTTTGATCCGTAGTCAAACGCTCTATCCAATTGAGCTACGGGCGCATATTATTTATTATTATCTTGTTGATCTTTTCTATATTGGTGCCGAGGACCGGAATCGAACCGGTACGGTAGTCACCTACCGCAGGATTTTAAGTCCTGTGCGTCTGCCAGTTCCGCCACCCCGGCACTTACTGGAGCGGAAGACGGGATTCGAACCCGCGACCCCCACCTTGGCAAGGTGGTGTTCTACCACTGAACTACTTCCGCAATATTTAAATGGTGCGGGTGAAGGGACTTGAACCCCCACGTCACAAAGACACTAGATCCTAAGTCTAGCGCGTCTGCCAATTCCGCCACACCCGCAAGGTGTATAAATGGTGAGCCATGAAGGACTCGAACCTTCGACCCTCTGATTAAAAGTCAGATGCTCTACCGACTGAGCTAATGGCTCTTAGTTTTAAAACACTCTTAGTATAGCCGCCCAAATCTCAGAAGGACTATTCAAGGAGCGACTCGATTTGTGCGCTGATGTTTCGCTTCGCAGTTTATTCGAACGTGCTCTACCGACTGAGCTAATGGCTCATTTCAATATGATTCTATTAAAATAAGTGGTGCCGGCGAGAGGACTTGAACCCCCAACCTACTGATTACAAGTCAGTTGCTCTACCAATTGAGCTACACCGGCAAATAAAATGGTGGAGGATGACGGGATCGAACCGCCGACCCTCTGCTTGTAAGGCAGATGCTCTCCCAGCTGAGCTAATCCTCCGGATTAAGGTTGTACAATGTACAGCCTTCTTACTTGGCAACGTCCTACTCTCACAAGGGGAAACCCCTAACTACCATCGGCGCTGAAGAGCTTAACTTCCGTGTTCGGCATGGGAACGGGTGTGACCTCTTCGCCATCGTCACCAAATAATATTAAGTTTGAAGGGATATTCCTTCAAAACTAGATAACGATTCACAATTCAATTCACTTTGTTTAACGCATATATATTAGGTTAAGTCCTCGATCGATTAGTATCAGTCAGCTCCACACGTCACCGCGCTTCCACCTCTGACCTATCAACCTGATCATCTTTCAGGGATCTTACTAGCTTACGCTATGGGAAATCTCATCTTGAGGGGGGCTTCATGCTTAGATGCTTTCAGCACTTATCCCTTCCGCACATAGCTACCCAGCTATGCCTTTGGCAAGACAACTGGTACACCAGCGGTGCGTCCATCCCGGTCCTCTCGTACTAAGGACAGCTCCTCTCAAATTTCCTACGCCCACGACGGATAGGGACCGAACTGTCTCACGACGTTCTGAACCCAGCTCGCGTACCGCTTTAATGGGCGAACAGCCCAACCCTTGGGACCGACTACAGCCCCAGGATGCGATGAGCCGACATCGAGGTGCCAAACCTCCCCGTCGATGTGGACTCTTGGGGGAGATAAGCCTGTTATCCCCGGGGTAGCTTTTATCCGTTGAGCGATGGCCCTTCCATGCGGAACCACCGGATCACTAAGCCCGACTTTCGTCCCTGCTCGACTTGTAGGTCTCGCAGTCAAGCTCCCTTGTGCCTTTACACTCTACGAATGATTTCCAACCATTCTGAGGGAACCTTTGGGCGCCTCCGTTACATTTTAGGAGGCGACCGCCCCAGTCAAACTGCCCACCTGACACTGTCTCCCAGCCCGATAAGGGCTGCGGGTTAGAATTTCAATACAGCCAGGGTAGTATCCCACCGACGCCTCCACCGAAGCTAGCGCTCCGGCTTCTCAGGCTCCTACCTATCCTGTACAAGCTGTACCAAAATTCAATATCAGGCTACAGTAAAGCTCCACGGGGTCTTTCCGTCCTGTCGCGGGTAACCTGCATCTTCACAGGTACTATAATTTCACCGAGTCTCTCGTTGAGACAGTGCCCAGATCGTTACGCCTTTCGTGCGGGTCGGAACTTACCCGACAAGGAATTTCGCTACCTTAGGACCGTTATAGTTACGGCCGCCGTTTACTGGGGCTTCGGTTCAAAGCTTCGCTTGCGCTAACCTCTCCCCTTAACCTTCCAGCACCGGGCAGGCGTCAGCCCCTATACTTCGCCTTGCGGCTTCGCAGAGACCTGTGTTTTTGCTAAACAGTCGCCTGGGCCTATTCACTGCGGCTTTTCGCAGGGCAAGCCCTGAAAAAGCACCCCTTCTCCCGAAGTTACGGGGTCATTTTGCCGAGTTCCTTAACGAGAGTTCTCTCGCTCACCTTAGGATTCTCTCCTCGCCTACCTGTGTCGGTTTGCGGTACGGGCACCTCTCACCTCGCTAGAGGCTTTTCTTGGCAGTGTGGAATCAGGAACTTCGGTACTATATTTCCCTCGCCATCACAGCTCAGCCTTTACGACAACGGGATTTGCCTCGTTATCAGCCTAACTGCTTGGACGCGCTAATCCAACAGCGCGCTTACCCTATCCTTCTGCGTCCCCCCATTGCTCAAATGGTGAGGAGGTGGTACAGGAATTTCAACCTGTTGTCCATCGCCTACGCCTTTCGGCCTCGGCTTAGGTCCCGACTAACCCTGAGCGGACGAGCCTTCCTCAGGAAACCTTAGGCATTCGGTGGAGGGGATTCTCACCCCTCTTTCGCTACTCATACCGGCATTCTCACTTCTAAGCGCTCCACTAGTCCTTCCGGTCTAGCTTCACAGCCCTTAGAACGCTCTCCTACCATTGTTCGTAAGAACAAT
>NZ_CP046266.1:0-97500 GCF_009720625.1 Metabacillus sediminilitoris | reverse complement strand
ACCGTCAAGGTACCAGCAGTTACTCTGGTACTTGTTCTTCCCTAACAACAGAACTTTACGACCCGAAGGCCTTCATCGTTCACGCGGCGTTGCTCCGTCAGACTTTCGTCCATTGCGGAAGATTCCCTACTGCTGCCTCCCGTAGGAGTCTGGGCCGTGTCTCAGTCCCAGTGTGGCCGATCACCCTCTCAGGTCGGCTACGCATCGTCGCCTTGGTGAGCCGTTACCTCACCAACTAGCTAATGCGCCGCGGGTCCATCTGTAAGTGATAGCCGAAGCCATCTTTCAATGTCGAACCATGCGGTTCGAAATGTTATCCGGTATTAGCTCCGGTTTCCCGGAGTTATCCCAATCTTACAGGCAGGTTACCCACGTGTTACTCACCCGTCCGCCGCTAATCTTTGGGAGCAAGCTCCCTCAGATTCGCTCGACTTGCATGTATTAGGCACGCCGCCAGCGTTCGTCCTGAGCCAGGATCAAACTCTCCAATAAAGAGTTGATATAGCTCATAAATTTGTACTTTATAGTACGTTGTTTTGTTAATCGAAATTAACGTTGGCACGCTTGGTTTTGTTTAGTTTTCAAAGATCATTTTTTGTCGTTTCTCTCAGAAGCGACTTTATTATAATACCAAACTTCACAACCATAAGTCAAGAAGTTTTTTATTTTCTTTTTAAAGCTTGTTGCTTGTTTCGCAGCAACGTATTCAAATATAACACCTAACATTTCGTTTAGCAAGTATTTTTTTAAAAAAATATGAATAAATTTAAATCACTTCATAAAAAATAGAAACTCCTGCTTTCACAGGAGTTTCTATTATTAACGATGTCTCATTTGCGGAAATAATAATACATCACGAATCGATGGAGAATTAGTTAACAGCATCACTAGACGATCTATACCAATTCCTAACCCACCTGTTGGCGGCATACCATACTCTAAAGCTTCGATAAAGTCATCATCCATCATATGTGCCTCATCATTACCTTGCTCGCGCTCTTTAAGTTGCGCTTCAAAACGTTCTTTTTGATCAATTGGATCGTTTAACTCAGTGAATGCATTTGCATGCTCACGTGCAACAATGAACAACTCAAAGCGATCTGTAAAACGTGGATCCTCGTCATTCTTCTTTGCTAAAGGAGAAATTTCTACTGGATGACCGTAAATGAATGTAGGTTGAATTAATTTTTCTTCTACTTTTTGTTCAAAGAATTCATTTACTATATGGCCATATTGCATATGCTCTGTGATCTCAACATTATGTTCTTTTGCAAGATTACGAGCATCCTCAACAGACATCTCTTTCCAGAAATCCGCTCCAGTATATTCTTTAATAGCATCTACCATATGGAGTCTTGTCCATTTTGGCTCAAGATTTACTTCATAGTCACCATATTGCACAGTAGTCGTTCCTAAAACTTCTTTTGCAATATGTGCAATAACATTCTCTGTTAAACTCATGATATCTTGATAATCAGCATAAGCTTCGTAAAGTTCAATCATTGTAAACTCAGGATTATGACGCGTAGACACTCCTTCATTTCTGAAAACACGGCCTATTTCATAAACTTTTTCTAACCCACCGACAATTAAGCGTTTTAAATGAAGCTCAATTGCAATGCGCATATATAAAGGCATATCCAGTGCATTATGATGAGTGATGAAAGGACGAGCTGATGCTCCACCTGGAATAGCATGCATTGTAGGTGTTTCAACTTCTAAATAACCCTGATCATCTAAGTAGCGTCTCATTGCTTGAATGATCTTACTGCGTGTAATAAAAGTTTTCTTGCTGTCCGGACTCATGATTAAATCTACATATCTTTGACGGTAACGTTGCTCAATATCTTTTAAACCATGAAATTTATCAGGTAATGGGCGCAATGATTTCGTTAATAATTCAAATGATTTTACTTTAATAGATAATTCCCCTACTTGTGTCTTAAACACAACTCCTGAAACACCAATAATATCGCCTAGGTCAGCAGTGTTAAAGATTTCATAAGCTTCTTCGCCAATTGCATCTTTTCGAACATAAATTTGAATTTGACCAGATAAATCTTGGATGTGGGCAAAGCCTGCTTTTCCTTTTCCACGCTTTGTCATTATACGGCCAGCAATAGTAACAGTTACGTCCTTTTCCTCCAGCTCTTCTTTTGTTAATTCATTATAAGCTGCAAGAATTTCTTCCGATTGATGAGTTCTTTCAAAACGTTTACCAAACGGGTCTAACCCTTTTTCTCGTAAATTATGTAATTTCTCACGTCTAACCTTTAACTGGTCATTTAATTCTTCATGATTTAAGTCTTCATGACTCATAATTAACAACTCCTATCTTTTACTAAATAAAAAGCAGAAAACTGCCAGGAGTACTGGCAGTATAGAAACATAACGTTACTCAATAAAAATCAGCCTAATGTTATCCTACTTGACTAGTACTTTCTTGTTTCGCTTCAATCTCTAAAACAAATTCATCTAATAGTGTTACTAGTTCGTCTCTAGTGTTCATTAGGTTAATTTCATTTCTTACTTTTGCATTTCCTCTAATACCTTTTAAGTACCAGGCTGCATGCTTTCTCATTTCTCGAACTGCAATATTCTCATTTTTAAGCTCAATTAATCGATCAAGATGAAGTTTACATACGTCCATTTTTTCGCGGACACCCGGCTCACCCATTAGTTCACCAGTTTCTAAATACTTCACTGTACGATAGATCATCCAAGGGTTTCCTAGCGCAGCGCGACCGATCATAACCCCATCTACACCTGTTTGATCTAACATGCGTTTAGCATCTTGTGGTGTAGTAACATCACCGTTACCTATTATAGGAATATTAACAGATTCTTTTACTTCTTTAATGATATCCCAATTTGCTGTACCTTCATACATCTGAACACGTGTACGGCCATGAACAGCTACCGCCTTGCCGCCAGCACGTTCTACTGCTTGTGCATTTTTAACAGCAAAGATATGTTCTTCATCCCAGCCAATACGCATTTTTACCGTTACAGGCTTCTCTACAGCTTCTACTACAGCTGATACCATATCATATATCTTGTTAGGGTCTAAAAGCCATTTTGCCCCCGCATCACATTTCGTAATCTTCGGTACCGGGCAGCCCATATTTATATCAATAATATCAGCTGTGGTATTTTTATCAACAAATCTAGCAGCTTCTACTAAAGTTTCCTTCTCACCGCCAAAGATTTGTAGGCTTAAAGGTTTCTCACGCTCGTCAATATAAAGCATACCCATCGTTTTTGCATTATTATATAAGATTGCTTTATCACTGACCATTTCTGCACATACTAACCCAGCCCCGAATTCTTTTACAGTTAAACGAAATGCTGAATTACATACGCCAGCCATAGGAGCTAAAACAACTCTATTTTTCAATTCAATATCACCAATTTTGAACAAAATTCTAACCTCCTTTCCTTTCATACTTTAATTTGGAGTTAACTCTTCTATTGAAACATTTAGAGCTTTAGCTACTTCCTCAATAAATTGTTTGTTGGGTTCACGATTGCCTCGTTCTATTTCTCCTAATACAGAAACAGATACACCAAGATCCTTTGCAAAACTCTCTTGGGTAAAGCCTTTTAACTTTCTAAAAGCGCGAATACGTCTACCCCATTTTTCTGCTTCCATATTCGTACTCCTTCTTTATCTGATAATTGATCTATGATAGTCGAAAGTGATTCTTCTAAAGTAGGAATGCTGATGTTTTGGTTTATCTCATATAAAGGAATTAAAACAAAAGCTCGCTCATGCATTCTTGGGTGCGGAACAATTAATTGTTCTGCAACAATATTCTCATGATTATATAGCAAAATGTCAAGGTCTAAAGTTCTGGGACCCCATTTCACTTCACGTTTTCTATTTAGAAGTGTTTCAGTATTTTGCAGTACATGCAATAGTTCAAATGCTGATAAATCAGTGTTTAGTTTAATAACCATATTTAAAAATTCAGCTTGATCTGTATATCCAATTGGATCCGTTTCGTAAATTGAGGAAAAATTTACTACATCTATTAATGGATGAAGATTAAGCTTTTGAATAGCTTTTAGTAAATAATCCTCACGATTTCCCATATTAGATCCAAGTGCTACATATGCCTCGTTTTTCATTTTCTACCCCTTTTAATTTCAACTGCTACTTCTTTATAATGTCCTGGAATTGGCGGATCGGGTTTAATTATTTTCACAGTACAATAGTGAACAATTCCAAACCCTTCAATTATTTCCTTGGCAATTTGTTCAGCTACAGCTTCAATGAGCTTATATGGCTTACCCTCTACAATTTTTTTACAGCAATTATAAATGTCTGCATAATTTACAGTATGCTCTAGTGCATCTGACTCACCTGCATTTTTTAAATCTAATTCTACCGTTAAATCAACTCGAAATCTTTGTCCTAATTTTTTTTCTTCTTCAAATACACCATGATATCCGTAAAATTCCATACCATTAACATATATTTTATCGATGATGTTGCCCTCCTATATCAAGCATTGCATCCATCATTTTAGCCATTCTTGACATCTCTAACACATCATGAACACGAATTAGCTGGCAGCCTTTTTCAATTCCTAAGCAAATCGTTGCACCTGTGCCCTCCATACGTTCTTTTGGAGGTAAATCTAATACATGTCCAATAAAGGCCTTTCTTGATGTAGCTAATAAGACTGGATAACCTAACTGTACAAGTAAATCCAAATGTCTCATCACCATTAAATTATCGTCTTTTGTCTTTGCAAATCCAATGCCTGGATCAAGGATGATTTTATCGTCTTTTATCCCTGCATCTTTTGCAATTTTTACCGATTCCATTAGATCAGCAATCATATCCGGCATAATTTGGTCATAATTTCGATCATGTCTGTTATGCATAAGGATAATAGGTATATTATAATCGGCTGCTATTTTTGCAATCGCTGGATCTGCTTTCGCACCCCAAATGTCATTGATGATTGTTGCACCAGCTTCAACAGCACCTTTGGCAACTTCCGCTTTATATGTGTCTATTGAGATTGGAACTTCAATCTCATTAGCAAGTTTTTGAATTACTGGAACGACACGTTCTAATTCTTCTTCCACCGATATCATTTCATATCCTGGTCTTGTAGACTCTCCTCCAATATCAATAATATCGGCGCCGTTTTTGACCATCTCTTTTGCATGAGATATCGCCAAGTCAATATCTACATAACTTCCACCATCAGAAAAGGAATCTGGTGTTACATTTAAAATTCCCATTATTTGTGTCTTTTCACCGTAGTTAAGTGTATATTTACCACATTGAATTGTTTGCTTTTTTGCTAACATTTCCATTTTTCATCCAACCTTTATAACTCATCTATACTAAGTAGTTTTGTCCGATATCGCTCAAATAACTCCGTTAACTTTTGGATAACGATACCATCACTACCTTGGAATACTTGATCGTTTATTCTTTTTAATGGAACTATTTCTTGAGAGGAATTTGTAACCATTGCTTCTGTCGCACTAAGAAGCTCTTCTTGAGTATAAAATCCCTCTTTGCAAAGGATGCCTAGAGCTTCTAAGGATCTTATGACAAACTGTCTTGTAATCCCATTTAAAATGCCTGTTTCCACAGAAGGTGTATACACAATATTGTCTTTCACCCAAAAAATATTTGAAACAATTCCTTCCGCAACATACCCTTGCTCCGATAAGAAAATACCTTCTACATCAGGAGAATTTCTTAATTCTCTTTTACCCAAGATATTATTTAAATAATGGTGAGATTTTAAGCGAACTGCTCCCTCTGGTGTGTTTCTGCGAATTTGCAAAACAGCAGCATTTTTTTCAACATTCCCAAGTATTGGAGCCTTTCTTAAAAAGCATAAAACTGTCGGATGATCATACGGTTGCAGCAATCTGCCAACCTCACCAATTCCAGCTGAGATATTTAACCGTACTGTGACATCCTCATCTTCTAAATGGTTTAGTCGGAGTAATCGTTGAATCATTTCAGATACTTCATTCACGTCAATTGTATAAGAGATTTCTAATTCATCGATAGCATACTGTAGTCTTCTTAAATGATCATGAAGGAGAAAAGGAAATCCCTTGTATACTCTAAACGTTTCAAAGGCTCCCACACCATAAAGAAAGCCATGATCAAAAGGAGAAATCGCGGCTTCAGTATCTTTAATAAATTGTGAGTTATGATAAATATACACGTTTATTAACTCTTTTCTGTTAATTTATATTGATTTATAAAGTTTCTTAATAAGTCTTTACCATATGAAGTCATGATGGATTCCGGATGAAATTGAACACCTTCGATTGGTAAGGTTTTATGACGAAGTGCCATAATTTCATTTTCATCAGTCCAAGCCGTTACTTCTAAACAATCTGGTAACGTCTCTTTCTTAACAATTAATGAATGATAGCGAGTTGCTGTAAATGGATTTTCCATATTTTTAAATAGCGTTTCGCCATTATGATTAATTTCTGATGTTTTCCCATGCATTAATCTTTCCGCACGAACCACATCGCCCCCAAAAACTTGAGCAATCGATTGGTGTCCTAAACATACACCAAATATCGGGATTTTCCCGGCAAAATAAGCAATTGCTTCCATGCTGATGCCTGCTTCATTCGGACTGCATGGTCCAGGAGAAATCATTAGAAATTGTGGATTCATTTTTTCAATTTCTGAAATGGTTATCTCATCATTTCTTTTTACAATCAATTCCTCGCCAAGCTCACCTAAATATTGTACCAAATTAAACGTAAAAGAATCATAATTATCAATCATTAAAATCACTCTACTCACCTCAGCCTAATATTTTCTCTTCTTTACTCAGCTCAATGGCTTTAACCATTGCTCTTGCTTTTTTTAGTGACTCTTTATATTCATACTCTGGATTAGAATCGATGACAATTCCTGCACCAGCTTGAACATACCCAAAACCATCTTTTGCAAACAAAGTACGAATAACGATATTAAGCTCCATGTTTCCATCAAAGCCAATCCATCCGATTGAACCGGTATAAATTCCTCGCCTTGTTGGCTCTAGCTCTTCAATAATCTCCATCGTTCTTACTTTAGGTGCTCCTGTAATTGTACCACCTGGGAAGGTTGATTTGATAATATCTGCGTAATTTGCATCTTTTTTTAATGTACCTTGTACATTTGATACGATATGCATAACATGTGAGTACTTTTCAATTACCATAAACTCATTTACATGAACGGATCCGTATTCACAAACTCGTCCTAAATCATTTCTTTCTAAATCAACAAGCATTACATGCTCTGCACGTTCTTTTTCATTCTCAATCAGTTCATTCGCAAGCTTTGTATCCTCTTCTTCATCCTTACCTCTTGACCTTGTACCTGCAATTGGACGTGTACTTACAAGATCTCCATGCTTTTTCACTAACAATTCAGGTGACCCACTTACAATTTGAAATTCAGGAAAATGTAAATAGGCCATATAAGGAGAAGGATTGATCTTTCGCAATGCCTCATAAATCTTAAGCGGATGGTTCTCTAAATTGAAATGCTGCCTAACTGAAAGATTAACTTGAAATACATCCCCTTGTGCAATGTATTCTTTAATTTTTTCAACAGCTTGAATAAATGAATCTTTTGAAAATGTGATCGGAGCTTGATCGTTTAAATTAGGTACCGCATAAGATTGATTCTCTAATTTCTGCTCACAAGTCCATTTCTCCTGCATTTGCAGCAATGTAGCTTCAGCACTTTGTTTTTCCTGTTCTTGATAATAATGAGTAATAAGCCAAAGCTTAGAAGTATGATGATCGAAAATAGCAATGTCATCAAATAATAAAAAATACAGATCAGGTGTGTCTAAATCATCTTCCGCTCGATTTGGTAGTTTTTCAAAGTGCCTAACACAATCATAGCTAATAAATCCAATTGCTCCACCTTGAAAATCTGGCAAGTGAGGATCAGTTTGAGTTTGAAATCCCCTAAACCATTCATAAAAAAGATCAAGCGGCTCTCCTTCCAATACTCTCGTGCCGAGACGATCTGTAACCATAAGCTGATGATTCTTGCCTTTAACTGTTGCAATTGGCTTAATACCAGCAATGCTATACCTGCCACCACGACCACTTTCTAAAAAGGCATGCTGGTCTTCATCTTTTGTCAAGAACTTGTATTGGTCAAAAAAGTCGCCGTGATAATCAATATTAATGCTTAAAGATGTCCTTCTCTGCTGCATGACAACCTCTCCTTAAAAACTCTTATTTACATTTTACCTAAATTTAAAGAAGTTAGCATTTAAAATTTATAAACAAAAGTATAAAATAGATCGCATTTCTAATAAAACTAAATAAGAGCGTAAAAGAAAAGAGGCTGACTATAAGTCAAACCTCTAATAAATCTATGATATCAATCGTATTGGAATAATGGGGTACTTAAGTAGCGCTCTCCATTATCAGGAATGATCGCCAATACTTTCTTACCTTTACCAAGTTTTTTTGCAACTTCTAGAGCTGCGAAAATTGCTGCACCAGATGATACTCCACCTAGGATACCTTCTTCTCTTCCTGCTCTTCTAGATGCTTCGTATGCTTCTTCATTTTTTACTTTAATAATTTCATCATATACATTGGTATTTAAAACGTCTGGAACAAATCCAGCGCCAATCCCTTGAATTTTATGAGGGCCTGGTTTTCCTCCTGAAAGAACTGGAGAATCTGTTGGTTCTACTGCATAAATTTTAATAGATGGATATTTCTCTTTTAAAACAGAACCCGCACCTGTGATCGTTCCACCAGTACCAATACCTGATACGAAAGCATCAAGCTGGTCTCCCATTTGAGAAACAATTTCTTGACCAGTTGTTAAACGGTGAATTTCAGGATTTGCTTCATTTTTGAATTGTTGAGGCATAAAATAGCCGTTTTCTTTTGCTAACTCTTCTGCTTTAGCAATAGCACCTTTCATACCTTCAGCACCAGGAGTAAGAACAAGCTCAGCTCCATAAGCACGCAGCAAGTTTCTACGCTCTAAACTCATTGTGTCAGGCATAACCAATACTGCTTTAAAACCTTTCGCAGCTGCTACCATTGCAAGTCCGATTCCAGTGTTTCCACTAGTTGGTTCAATGATCGTATCCCCAGCTTTTAGGTTGCCGTTTTTTTCTGCAGCTTCAATCATTGCAAGACCAATACGATCTTTAACACTGCTTCCTGGATTAAAGTATTCAAGTTTCAAGTAAACATCAGCACTGTTTTCATCAACAAGTCTATTTAATTTTACAATTGGTGTTTCACCGATTAATTCGTGTATAGAATTTGCTACGCGTGGCATATTTCTCCTCCTCTATCCCGAGTAAATATATTGGTTTTATAAGTAATATAGCAATTATTTTCCTAATTGTCAAAACATTTTATGCTTTTTGGCCTATTTTTCTGTATTTGAACCATAAAACCAAGATACTCCAATTTCATCCCATAATGGCTCTACCGTTACAGATCCTTCCATTTGTTCCAGAGCAATTTGTCTGCGAATCTGTTCCTTGACTTCCTCATAACTGTATGTCTGTCCCTCAAGTTTTTCATGAAGGGTAATAACTGCATAACCATTATCTACTTTAATTGGCTCACTCCACTCGCCCTTACTTAACTGTTTTGCAGCCTCAATATATGATGTTGGAACATATTCATTTTCTTTAGAAACAAAGCCTATATCTCCGCCAGAATTAGCCGTAAACTCATCAATCGATTTTTCTAAAGCTAGGGCTTCAAAGCTAGAACCACCATCTAACTCTTTTAAAAGCTCCATTGCTTCAGCTTCTGTTTTCACAATAATTTGAGATAAATGAAACGATTCAGCTATGTTATATAAATCTTGATTATTTTCATAGAACACTTTCATTTCCTTTTCAGGAATCGTTACATCACGTGTAAGTAATTCTTCTAGTAATATGCTATAGCGGATTTGTTGTCTCCAATCTTCTTCGTTTCCGGCCTGTTCCTCATCTAATGGATTGTACATCGATTTATAAACCGCTAATTCCCGTTCGATTACATCATCAGATACTGTAATATCATATTTTTTTGCAAGCTCTTCTACAACTTTAATATTAACAAGTTCACGTAATGTATCTTTTCCAAAACGCGACTCTAATTCAGCCATCCATTGTTCTCTCGTTATTGTTTCTTCCCCAATAGTAGCAATTGTTTCGGTCATTTCACCATTACTTGAAATAGGAACAGCACCTTGTTCCTTTGAAAAGAAAAAACCAACCGTTAAGCAGTTTATAATAACCAATCCAAAAATAATACTCCATAAAGTTTTGCTGCTCAATTTCGCCAACTCCTAAAAATCCACCCTTATCTTTATTTTGCTTCTTTCTTTAATTCTTCTAGATCCTCTCTCGTTAGCAAATAAACTTCATTACAGAAATGGCAATGTGCCTCAGCTTGCCCATCCTCGTCGATCATAGCCTGAATTTCTTCCGCTCCAAGACTAACGATTGCATTTTCAATTCGTTCTTTTGAACACTGACATTTAAAGGCAACTGGTTGTTTTTCTAATATTTTCACATCCCCATGCCCGAGTACTTCTTCTAATATTTCCTCAGGTGTTAAGCCGCGTTGAATCAACTTTGATATAGGTTCAATTTGACTTAATCGTTCTTCAATTTTCGTTATTGTTTCGTCATCTGTTCCAGGTAATAGCTGGATGATGAATCCTCCTGAAGCTAAAATAGTATTATCTGGATTGACTAAAACGCCAACACCTACTGAAGATGGAACTTGTTCAGATGTAACTAAATAATAAGTGAAGTCCTCGCCAAGCTCACCTGACACGATTGGAACTTGTCCTGAGAAATGCTCCTTTAACCCAAGATCCTTTACAATTGTTAAATTCCCCTCTGTTCCAACCGCTCTAGCTACATCAAGTTTACCTTTTTCATTCAAGTCAAAGTGTGTTTGCGGATTCGTAACATATCCCCGCACTTCACCTTTTGAATTACTATCAACTAAAATGACCCCAATAGGTCCGCCACCCTCAACCTTAATCGTTAGTTTCGCATTACCTTTTAACATCGAACCAAGCATCACACCTGCAGTCATTGATCGCCCTAAAGCAGCAGAAGCAGTTGGCCATGTTTGATGTCTTCTTTGAGCCTCTGAAACTGTCTCTGTCGTTTTTGCTGCATATGCTCTTACTTGATTATCATATGCCAAAGCCTTTATTAAATAATCCGTCATGTTAGTAGACTCCCTTCTTAGAAAAGCGTAAGCGCCTTGTTCAGCCCCGACAAGCATAAGACGATTAGGAATAGAAGGTGTTCTTTACCTTCAATTCCTAATTGGCTTATGACCTCGAGGGGCTAGGCGCAGAAGCTAGACACCATACTTAATACAAAATCTTATACTTTTTTCACTTCCAGAAAAGCGTAAGCGCCTGTTCAGCCCCGACAAACACAAGACGATCAGGAATAGATGGTGTTCTTTACCTTCAATTCCTCATTGACCTCGAGGGGCTAGGCGCTGGAGCTAACCACCCTACTAAATACAAATACTTATCCTTTTTTCCTTCCAGAAAATCATAAGCGTCTTATTTCTCACAACTAGCACAAGTAGTAAGCACTCAACTTAAGATAATGTATTTCGTTCATAAATAAGATGAAGACCTCTTAATGTTAAAAATGGGTCTACAATATCGATACAGTCTGATTCGCGGGCAATTAATGGTGCTAAACCGCCAGTCGCAATAACTCTTGGTATTTCCTTTGACTGCTCTTTTATTCTTTTAACAATTCCCTCTACTTGTCCTACATATCCATATAAAATACCTGACTGCATAGCACTTACCGTGTTCTTACCAATAATGTTATCTGGTCTTGTAATTTCTATTCTTGGCAGTTTTGCAGCTCTCGAATATAGTGCTTCAGTAGAAATATTAATTCCCGGCGCAATTGCACCACCCATGTATTGCTTTTCTTCATTGATGTAACAGTATGTAGTAGCAGTACCAAAATCCACTATGATAAGAGGACTTCCATAATCTTCTATTCCAGCAACAGCATTTACGATTCGATCTGCCCCTACCTCACGAGGATTTTCATACTTAATATTTAATCCTGTTTTCATTCCTGGTCCAACAACTAATGGTTTTACATCAAAATACTTTTGACACATTCTTTCAAGCGCAAACATGATTGGTGGTACCACAGATGATATTATAATTCCTTTAATTTGATTAAAAGAAAGATTTTCATGTTCAAAAAGACTTTTGAACACCATACCAAATTCGTCTTCCGTTTTATTACGGCTTGTTTCTATTCTCCAATGATGTTTTAAAACATCTTTTTCATATACACCTAATACAGTATTAGTATTTCCTACATCTAATACAAGAATCAACACGATCACCACTTTATTTATAGTCATTTATATATTTCGTTTTCCATTTTAACATATCAAGTGAAGTCTGGCTCAATACAAAACTGCACAATCCCTTATAAACGCCAACATACTAAAATGTAGAGGCACTTATACCGTCAAGCCCTCTTCAATTGAAGATGAACAATCAAGTTTTATATCGTTTATTTTGTTCAAAATCTATCTGTTTTATAGAAATATACGGATTCTACCCCTTTATTCCTCAATATAAAAAAGATCGATGACAAGTTACATTAGCCATCGATCTTTTTTCATTTATTATTTTTCTGAAGAATCTTCTTCATCTTTTTTTGATTGAATATTTACTTTCACATCGTCTGATTTTTCATCTTGATCGTTTTGATTAATGATTACCGGACGATCAGGAAGTTTTCCTGTGTTAACAAGACTGTTAATTTGAGCTGCATCAAGTGTCTCAACATCTAGCAATGTTTGAGCTATTAATTCTAGCTTTTCACGATTTTCCGTTAAGATCTTTCTTGCACGTTCATAGCTTTCTTTAATGAAGCGTTGGATCTCCATATCAATTTCATGTGCAATCGCATCACTATAGTTTTGCTCATTATGAAGATCGCGTCCTAAGAACACTTGACCGCCTTGTGCTTGACCAAATTGCAGCGGTCCGAGTTTTTCACTCATACCGTATTCTGTAACCATTTTTCTAGCAATGCCAGTTGCTCGTTGGAAATCGTTATGAGCACCAGTACTTACTTCACCAAATATAATTTCCTCAGCAACACGGCCACCGAGTAAGCCAGTTATTTTATCTAACAGCTCAGGCTTTGTCATAAAGTAACGGTCTTCCTTTGGAAGCATAACAGCATATCCGCCTGCTTGACCACGAGGAACAATTGTTACTTTGTGAACCATGTCAGCCTCATCTAATACAACACCGATGATAACGTGACCTGCTTCGTGATATGCCACGATATTACGTTCTTTTTTAGAGATAACCCGACTCTTTTTAGCTGGACCTGCAATAACTCGGTCTGTTGCTTCATCAAGGTCTGTATTATCAATTTTCTTTTTATCTTGTCTAGCAGCTACTAATGCTGCCTCATTTAATAGGTTCTCTAAGTCAGCACCTGAGAATCCAGGAGTACGAGCAGCTATAGCCTTTAAATCAACAGATTCATCGAGAGGCTTATTACGTGCATGTACTTTTAGTACCGCTTCACGGCCTGTAACATCCGGGCGATCAACTGTAATTTGACGGTCGAAGCGTCCTGGACGTAGTAAAGCCGGATCAAGAATGTCAGGTCTGTTAGTAGCCGCAATGATAATAATACCTTCATTCGCTCCAAAGCCGTCCATTTCAACTAGTAATTGGTTAAGTGTTTGTTCACGCTCATCATGTCCTCCACCTAAACCTGCACCACGTTGACGTCCAACTGCATCAATTTCATCTATAAATATAATACACGGAGCATTCTTTTTAGCATTCTCAAATAAATCACGAACACGGGATGCACCCACACCGACAAACATTTCTACGAAATCAGAACCGCTTATAGAGAAGAACGGTACTCCGGCTTCACCTGCAACAGCTCTCGCAAGCAAAGTTTTACCTGTACCAGGAGGTCCTACTAATAAAACACCCTTAGGAATCCTTGCACCTAATTCTGCAAATTTACGCGGGTCTTTTAAAAACTCAACAACCTCAACAAGTTCTTGCTTTTCTTCATCAGCACCTGCTACATCTTTGAACTTCACTTTTTTCTTTTCTTCGTTATATAGCTTCGCTTTACTTTTTCCAAAATTCATGACACGACTACCGCCGCCTTGAGCTTGGTTAAGCAAAAAGAAGAATAAAATAAAGATAATAACAAATGGGATGATGGATGTGAAAAATGTCACCCACCCGCTTGTTTCTTCAGCTGGAGCAATTTTCAAATCTTTTACGTTATTTGCCTCAGCAGCTTTATCAACGCGTTCTAAACCTTGTTCTGTTGGTATATATGTAACAAAGGTTTCGTCTTCATCATAACCCTTCATTTTACCTCTTACTTCAAACACACCACGAACAGGCTGCACTAGCATTTCCGTTACATTTCCCTTATCTAAGTCAGAAATGAACGTATTGTACGAAATTTGTTCCGTCTTAGGGTTAGAGCCAGTAAAGAAACTTACAACCCCAATTATGACTAAAAATATAAGTAAATAAAAAATGGTATTACGGAAGATCCGATTCATTCCTTACCTCCTCCCACAGTAAACACGACTATTTTAAATAGTATCATAGAAATTCATGGTAATACAACCAATTAAACTACCCCAGAACCTAAGCATACTTCATAAGCTTACTGATAAATTTCTTGCTTTAACACTCCAATATAAGGAAGATTGCGATATTTCTCAATGTAATCAAGTCCATAGCCAACGACAAATGCATCTGGCACTTCGAAGCATACATAGTCTGCTTCGATATCTGCTTTTCTTCCAGTCGGTTTATCAAGCAATGTGACAATCTTGATTGATTTTGCTTTACGATAACGGAATAATTTAACTAAATAACTTAATGTCAAACCACTATCAATGATATCCTCAATGATTAGAATATCTCTACCTTCAACAGAAGTGTCGAGATCCTTTATTATCTTCACTTCTCCTGACGAAACGGTGGATGAACCATAACTAGAAACATCCATAAAATCCATTTCTAAGTATGTATCAATATTTTTTAATAAATCACCCATAAAAGGCATGGCACCTTTAAGTACTCCAATAGCTAGGGGAAAACGATCTTTATATTCTTTTGTAAGAACCTGCCCTAACTCCTTCACCTTTTCTTGAATTTGTTCTTCTGTTACTAAGATTTCTTCAATATCTTGTCTCATCAATTGTGTGCCCCCTACAAGATCATAACTCATCATAATTTAATACGACATATTCATTCTCGTCTGTGTATTCAGCCTCAAAACTAGATTTTTTCAAACCTGGAATCCACAGAATGTTCCCATTTCCATCTTCTACTATAGGCCAAGAATTTCGGTTGTGTAATGGTATTTTTTCATCAATAAATATATCTTTTACCTTTTTCCTACCGTTCATGCCCTTCAAATTGATTTTATCCCCTTGTTTCCTTGTTCGAACGATTAAAGGTCCGACAAGCTGTTTACGAATTAGTAAGAAGGAATTATTTCCTTTCAGGAATGTAATTGGTTCCTTTACTATTTCACATGTGATTTTATACCCATTTTGAAGATGAACAACGGAAGGGATCTCTAACTCAAAACAGAAGTTCTTAATATCATCATGTTCAAAGGTAAACATACAAGTTTGATATGATTTAATCACTTTTAGCCCGCCTGGGTAATCAAGTGAACCTGAAGGGTGATCCTGTGAGAGTAATTCAAGAAAACTCTCAATATGTATTGAAGAAAGAGAAGCTGGAATATGTACATATAGATAACTTAATATTAGTTGAATCCCTCTTCTTTGTAAAGGCAAAGGTAGGCTTTTGAAACGATTGATGTCTATCTCCACCAATGACTTTTCTTTTCTTTTCAATACTGTATTCATATGTTGTTTCGTTAATACCTGTAAATACGTTTCATCCTCTAATAAGGTTTCACTAAATTTTTGAAATCTTTCATGTACAAGTGGATTTTCCTTTTTTAGAAACGGAAGTACGTATTTTCTAAACCGATTTCTCGTATAATTTGTTTTTTCGTTGCTCGGATCAAACTTAGGCATCAAGTGTTGTTCTCTACAATAGGATAGAATTTGTTCCTTCGTATATGCAAGCAGCGGCCTAATAATATACCCATTATGAAACGCCCGTTTTACCTTTATTCCGGCTAGTGCCATACCCGTACTGCCTCTTACCATTCTCATTAAAATCGTTTCGACTTGATCATCTCCATGATGACCAAGAGCTAAACACTTTGAATGATATTTATCTAATAATTCTTTAAAAAATGTATATCTGCATTCTCTTCCAGCTACTTGAGAACTTAGGTGAAACTTTTTCGCATATGCTGTTACATCGATTTGCTTTGCTTCGCAAATGATATGATGCTGCTTACAAAAATCAAGGACAAACTGCATTTCTTCCTTTGATTGTTCACCTCTAAACATATGATCAACATGTGCACAAACTAGCCTTAAGTTCCATTTATCCTTTATTCGGACTAATAAGTGAAGAAGCGCTAAAGAATCAGGACCTCCAGATACACCTACAACTACTGTAGAACCTTTTTCAAGCAATTGATGCTTTTGGATAAGGGCATAAAATTTTTCCACTTTCTCTCCCTCTTTTGAAAAAATCCTCGTTTTCTTTTGATTACTTCTCTATCGTACCATTATTTCAAAAGCAATAACAAAAGATAAGGGACCTTTCACACATTTAACATATTTCTTAAGGAAATTCATTTTATTTTCTGTCATCTTTCATCATTTCTCTCTACATTAAGTAGTGAAAAACATATAAAGAATAGATAATAAAAACACCAACAAGAATCACAATTGTTTCCAAAATTCCACTTGTTTTTTTTCTCTTTTTTGCGCTTTTTGCTTGCCTTCTTGTTTTATTAACTTGTGGTTGCGACTTTTTTGCCGACTGGGTCTTATGTTGAGAAGGCTTTTGCGTCTTATAGGATTTTATTCTTGGTCTTTCCTTTTTCGTTTCCGATGATAGCAGGTGAACATAGTCTGCCTTCATTTCGCTTGCACTCTTGTATTTCCCCAAAAGTGCCTTTTGTAAAACAAAATTATGTTTTAGTAAGAAGGGATGTTGCTGAATAACCTCAAATAATTGTGCACTTCCTTCGAGTTCAGCCTTTTTTGTAAAGCGTTTAGGATAAGCTGCATTTATCATAATCATTGCGGCAGAAAAAAGATCATATGATGGTTCAGCTTTTCGAGTTCCTAATCCCCAATAGCCTCGATCAAAAAATTCAGTAAACTCCTTAATCGACCTTCCTTGTATTGTCGTACCACCTACATCAATACATCTGATTTTTGGCGGTGGTCCTGTTATAAGAAGATTATCTGGTTTTAAGTCACCGAACACCCACCCCTGCTGATGAAGTTGGTCTAGATTGGTTAGCAGCTGAAGCATTAAGACGTCCACCCACTCTATTCCTCTATTTCGAATAAATTCAAGGAAGTTGTTACCTTGCACATATTCCATCACATAAAAGGGTAGGATATTTTGTTGATCTACCTTCCAATCATCGACATCAAGTAAAGAAGGCCCAAGTGAAGAACCTTGGACCTTAGAAAAATGCTTAAGCACATTCACCTCTGAGGTAATCGCCATACTGTTTTCACTCAGCTTTATTGCAACAGCTCCTTTTTTGCTGTCTGCTAAGTAAACATTGCCTGTCGCCCCTTGCCCAAGCAGTCTTATAATGGTGTAAGTTTCACCGTTCCACTTGCCCTTTATAACAGTTCCTGAAGAAAGATTACATGCCTGATTCATCATAGTATTCATCTTCATTTCTTAATAAACTCCTTAAAGACCGCTTCTTCTGAAAATGCTGAATCGCATCCTTTATGGCTGGACCTGTTGGGGTAATCCCGCCAGTTGATAACTTAGGAAAAATGGAAGAAAGCGATTCAAGCTTTGGTGTCCAATCAAGGACCATTTCTACTTCATCCTTTTTCCCAGGAAATACTGAAACGGCGAATTGATTATCCCCGATTCTTGAATTAAGACTGATAGAGAGATCAAATAGTGCTTCTTTCACAGTAGGAAGCTTAGGCTTCATACTAGCACTTGTATCTACCAAAACGAGAATATCCAATGAGATAGTTTCCCCTAATTCATCAACAACCTCCATGACTTCACCCCGTTTTTCAGGTGGTAATTCTTCCATAGACGTATGCTTCCCAAGTATTTGCTGCAACTCTTTATTAACGACACCTTGAAGCGTTTGTGTCATTGCTTTTCTAGTTACCGTCTGTACTGTTTGAGATAATTGATGAGCATATACAAGTTGATGAACACCGCCACCAGACATCGCAATCCCTTCAATCTCCTGAATTGCCTCTTGATCAATAACGTTTTCTTCTACTATACCAATTACATTCACTGTAATGCCCTGTTCCCCCGCTAAGGCAGCCATTGCAATTGGATCTTCCCCATGATTTGAACAACCGTCAGTTAATAATAAAATTTGCTTCAAATGACCCTTTGCCATATTCGTCCTCCTAAAGAGAAGTATAGTTATCAGTATTAGTACCATACTCGCCAGAAGGAGGGTATTTTATTCGTTTCTGAGTAGGATTAACCTGTTTTCTTCTTTTTTGAGTATTTTGCAACAGGTATACTTGCCCATTTAGGCGTATTGTGTTCAATAGCAGAAACGACAACAGTCATATCATCCTCAATTTTCCCAGCTCTTGTTCGAATCACTTCCTCCATTATTAAATCCGCTACTTCCTGAGGTTCATCCGTTTTTATTTCACTTATTTTCCGCTTCATCCATAAATCATTATTCTCCACATGTTTTGGGCCCTCAAAAATACCATCACTCATCATAATAAGCAGGTCACCTGCTTTTAGCTTTTCACCAACAACATCCACTTCAAAGTCATCAATAATCCCCATCGGTAGATTGCTAGCTTGAATTTTGATAATTTTATCTCCTCTTTTGATAAAACTTGGTGTAGAACCAATTTTTAAAAATTTACTGCTTCCATCTTGAAGATCAACAATCGCTAAATCAAGTGTAGAAAATATTTCATCTGTTGTTCGTAGCGATAAAATGGAATTTATCGTTTTAATGGCTACCTTTTCTTCTATTCCTGTTTGGAGGATTTTTTGAAGAAGTTTAATTGTTTCATTACTTTCAAAATGAGCCCTTACTCCATTCCCCATTCCATCACTTATGGCAACAGCATATTTCCCTACTCCTAAGTCAATCATTGAATAACTATCTCCTGAAACTAAGCCACCACCTTTGGCAGCGTGGGCAACCCCTGTTTCAATTCGAAACTTTTTCGTTGATCCAAATGAGACATGGCAATATCCATTTGGATAGTTTGCACATTCTTCATTCTTTACAATGATAGACTCCTCTAAAATATCTGATAACATAGGTGCAATTATTTTTTCACACTCCCCGTGGCCGCCGCAGAATGGGATACTCATTTCAATATCGATATTTCCTTGTTCTAGACTATAAATATCGACATTAACTATTTCTATTCCAAAGTTTTGAAGAGCATCTAAAATTTGTTCCTCTTGAACAAAATGATTTTCACGTTCTCTTTTAATCTCTTTTGAAAGGTCCTCCATTACATGTGATACACCTAATAATTGTTCGGCAACCAACCTCCTACTTTCCTGTACTTCTTTTTTAAGCTTTTGATTTGCTTGGAAATAATTAATTTCTTGCTCGATTACTTCTTCTACCTTATTTGCTTTTGAACAATGGCGTCCAAAGTCATTTCTTAATTTCATATTATTTTGATACGTTCTTTGTTTCGTATCATGCATAATTGCCTGCATATACTCATAGGTTTTATCAAAGTTCTCTACCCAGCACTTTTCTTTTTTAAAGCAATGTTGACATGTGCTTTCAGTAATACTACTTAAAAATAGATCTGTTTCTCGCTCATCATCAAATTTTTCATCTTTATCATAAAAAGTCGTAAAGCTTTCTGATAATGCTTGAAACACTTCAGAAAATTGATCAACACGATTGGCAGTTACATCACGAATTTTCCTTACATATTGTTGCTGCTCTTGAGCATGTTCATTCGTACCAGGAATATGCTTGGCCAGACGCCCAGTTATTGCTTTCGGAGTGATCAAGAACAGGAATATCGCGATCAATGACTCTATTAATGTTGTCATAATATCTGCTGACCCTTGTCCATAGAGTGAAATAAGAACAGAGCCAATTAATAACCCAATAGCCGTTCCTATTTTTTGCCCTTCTCTTAATAGACCTCCTAATAGACCCGAGAAGGCAAGCAGACTCATATGATATAAATTTCCGATATTTGCTAAACTCAAAATTAACCCTGTCACCACACCTACTGTACTTCCAATACTTGAACCGCCTATGAATGCAAATAGCAGAACAATATATCGGGAAAAAATGTGCTCAGCTTGTAGATTTTGAAACGAAACACCAACAAGGCCAGTCATAACCGATGCTAGAAGAATCATTATACAAATGATTTCTTCGACTTTCAGAGATTGTTTGTATTTTCTTGCGGATATAAGTGGAATACTTTGAAGAAATATTAAAGTTAAGATAAATGATAGGCCTGATTCAACTCCAGCCATCATATAATCATAGAGCTCTAAAGAGGACTGGGTAACGTATGAATATCCTAATCGAATTAATACAATTGTCGTAAAGATTACAAATGGCAAGATCTTTAACCGATCCTTAAACAAATACGATGAGAGCCTATTAATGACAAGAAATCCTATAATCGACATGGCAATAATAGATGCAACCTCAATAGAAATTGTTAAACCGCCGGCAATAATAGCTATACCTGCCAATAATGCCTTATCACGTTTCATTAAAAAAATGGCTCCAAAGAATGGTAAAGCGAATGGCAACACTTCTGATAAAATAATAGCTCGTCCTAATAAAAACCCAATTAAAACATAGACAAGTCCTTTGTGTAAGAAGAATAGCTGTAATCTAGTTGATAATCGATGAAAGAATCGATTGAATACTTGTTGGGTTTTCGCCACGCCCAAATCAGATATCGGCTCCATTAACCTTCTTTCCACTTTATCCATCTTACATTCCCCCACTATTCATTGTTGCTTGTAATTATAACGAAGGTTAGAATAGGATTTTGTCAAAATAAGGTAGTCTATTCCAAAAAACGTTCGACTGTTTTTTAAAAATGCGACAAAAATCCATTGTATTTGAACCTTTTTCAAATGCCTTTCGTCAAAATAGTAAAATGATGTTTATGTAAAATAATAGGATAGATAAGAATAATTGTATTCAAAATACAAAAAAACTAGTTGCACATTTGCAACTAGTTTTTTTGTATGACCCGTACGGGATTCGAACCCGTGTTACCGCCGTGAAAGGGCGGTGTCTTAACCGCTTGACCAACGGGCCGTATAAATATGGTAGCGGCGGAGGGAGTCGAACCCACGACCTTTCGGGTATGAACCGAATGCTCTAGCCAGCTGAGCTACACCGCCATAAATAGAAAACAGAATATTTCACTTCATAATAAAGCTTCTTAAAGGAGATTCTGCTCGACCTCTTCTGAGGCACAAGATATATAATACAATCGATTTTCCTGTACGTCAATAAAAAAAATAATAATGTACAAAAAAAAGGAAAACATCAACATTATGTTTTCCTTTTTCAAAAAATGTATATGAAAGCAGCAAGCTATCCTCTTCTAGCTCCTCGACCGCCACGTTTTGATTCTGTATTTCGTTTTAATGAAGATAAACGATCTTCACTATCTTTTAAGAATCGGCTCATTTTCTGTTCAAAACTTTCCTTGTTATTACTACGGAAATCATTTCCTCGTTGTCTCGGGCGATCTGATTGCCTTGGACGATCTGAGTTTCTTGGGCGTTCTGGACGTTCCGGACGTTCTGGGCGCTCTGGACGGTCAATTGCTTTTTTAATTGACAGACCGATTTTACCATCGTTCTCAACATTAATAACCTTTACTGTTACTTCGTCTCCGACTTTTAAGTGATCATTAATATCCTTCACATAATTATCGGCAACTTCACTGATGTGAACTAGTCCTGTTGATCCCCCTGGTAGTTCAACAAACGCTCCAAAATTAGTAATTCCCGTCACCTTACCCTGTAACTTGCTGCCAACTTCAATCGACATAAAAATAATGCTCCTCCTTAAACAGATAAAAATTCATTCGAATCTTTATTATATTATACATAAATAAAAAATCCAGTGTCAACAAGGCTAATCTTTTATGTTAAAAATGATCTCATTATCATCCGATAAAAAATAGTCTCTTCTAGCAATCTTCGCAATATACTCATCATCATTAAGTTTAACAATTTCTTCTTTTAATAGTTTTTCCTCTTTTTGTAATCCGGTCAATTGTTTTTCAAGTTTCTTCTGTTCTTTAAGTCTTTCTTCTAATGCATTTGATTGACTAAAATAGGTGGTCAGCATAATGGCAGAAGAAATAATCGCAAAAAGTCCGAACATCACTAATCTTCTAACTAAGCCTCGTTTACGTCTTTTTGAAAGCTGTTGTTGTCTCTCCTGCTGCTGCATATATTGTGATTGTAACTCTGTAATTTTCTTCGATCTTTCGAGACTCATACAAATCCTCCTTACTTCTTCTTTATCCGTAGCCACCACGATTTTATTTTACTTGTTATATTCTTGATTTTGTTACTAATTCCTGCTAATCGTCTTACATTTCTTATGATGAAGTTCCTAACTGTATGAGGAATCATATTCCATAAAATGTTTAATAAAAATCTAATTGGCACTAATAAGATTTTAACGAAAGAATATAGAAATTGAAAAGCCCATTTTAGTAATCTCCACAAAAAGTGTAAAGTTCCTAATAAAATAACAATGAGCATGTGAATGATTCCCACTATTGGCTTTACAATCATAATATGACCAATTTTTAGTATTAATCGATATAAGCTAAGGCTTGTCTGTATTAGCCGCTCAAGAACCCGCAAATAAGTCTTTTTAAGAAGACTTTGATAAGCTGCATACCCACATAAGACTGCTAAAAATATATAGATACGCAATTCTCCCTCATTTACTAATAATAATAAATAAAATAGGATAAGTCCTTGAACAACCCAAAACATAAAATCATTGATAAAAACAACCCATCTTGCTCTTAATGGCCGCTTTAAAAAGCGGCCATATGTATCTAGAGCAGCACCAATCCAACTTCCAACACCGACCATTGCTAACATCGTGTAAAACTGTGTTGTTAAACTCATTTAAATAACTTGCTAAAGAGTCCTTTAGCTTTCTCCCCATGCTGCTCATCTAAATAAATAAGGTCAAATATCCTGCTGCCTTTTATTGAAACAACACCCTTATCTACGTCAAGATTTTTCATTTGTAAGTTTTGTCCCCGAATAGCTAAAGCACCCATAACTGTATCTAAAAGAAATTCCTCATTGTCAAAACTCTCAACTTGCTTTACACCAGTTATTTCTAAAAATTTTCTCCCCCGCATGATCACATCATGATCTTGAACCGTACCTTTATTGACAGGTGAATTGTTATCATAGTATTGATTCATGGTATACCTCCGCATTCTGTTAAAGTGAGACTTCCATCAGTAAGGATTTTCTTCTACATGTTATGTAGTCAGAATGCGGTTTAGAACAAGCTATTTAGAAAAGCGGAAGTGCCTGTTCAGACCCGACAAGCATAAGACGAGCCATAATAGAAGGCGTTCTTTGCCTTCAATTATGGATTGACTTATGACTCGAGGGTCTAGGCACTGGAGCTAGACAATTAGAAAAGCGCAAGTGCCTTGTTCAGACCCGACAAGCATAAGACGAGCCATAATAGAAGGCGTTCTTTGCCTTCAATTATGGATTGACTTATGACTCGAGGGTCTAGGCACTGGAGCTAGTCAATTAGAAAAGCGCAAGTGCCTTGTTCAGACCCGACAAGCATAAGACTAGCCATAATAGAAGGCGTTCTTTGCCTTCAATTATGGATTGACTTATGACTCGAGGGTCTAGGCTCTGGAGCTAGACAATTAGAAAAGCGCAAGTGCCTTGTTCAGACCCGACAAGCATAAGACTAGCCATAATAGAAGGCGTTCTTTGCCTTCAATTATGGATTGACTTATGACTCGAGGGTCTAGGCTCTGGAGCTAGACAATTAGATAAGTGCAAGTACCTTGAAACGATCGTAAAAGAGAGCTTACATGCTAAATAATATGTATACTTATCAAGCCCCTTAAAGATTAACGGTTGAGCATGATTACTCCTCATTAACCCTTTCTTCTTTCACAATTCGGTAAAGATTCGCTGCCTCTTCCTTTTTCGTTGTTTCTTTTAATTCTTCAATTTCAACTGTAACTAACTTTTGACCAAAGCGAATTAATAGCTCATCTCCAACTTTTACATTCGAACTTGCTTTACCAGGTGTTCCATTGATGGAAATTCTCCCTTGATCAGCAATCTCTTTTGCTAAGGTTCTTCGCTTAATTAATCTCGATACTTTTAAAAATTTATCTAGTCTCATCGTTATCCCTCTTTTTCAATTTTCTTCGCTTCATCCCAGTAATTATCCATTTCTTCTAAGGACATATCTTGAAGCTCTCTATTAGTTTCTGCTGCCTTTTTTTCGATGTAATAAAAACGGTCATAAAACTTTTTATTAGTAGAAATCAACGCTTCTTCGGGCTCGATATTATAATGTCTGCCTACATTTACAAGAGCAAATAACACATCACCAAATTCCTTCATCAATAAGCGATTGTCAGGATGTGGACCTAACTCGTCCTCAAATTCACGTATTTCTTCTTTTACCTTTTCCCATATTTCTTCAATAGTCGGCCAATCAAATCCTACTTTTGCTGCTTTTTTCTGTAAGTGAAACGCTTTAGATAAAGCAGGAAGTGAGGTTGCAACGGAATCAAGTATTGAATCCTTATTTGTTTCAGCCTTTTCTTTGCGCTTAATCTCGTCCCAATTAGATAAAACCTCGCCTGTATCTTTTACAACAGTTTCCCCAAAGACATGTGGGTGTCTGCGGACCATCTTATCTGAAATGTCTTTAATCACGTCATCAATCGTAAACATTCCCTCATCTTCACCAATTTGGGCATGAAGGACAACTTGAAGGAGAACATCACCTAGTTCTTCAATCATATGATCAATATCCTCTTCTTCAATCGCTTCAATTAATTCATAACATTCTTCGATTAAGTACCTTTTTAAGGAATGATGTGTCTGTTCTTTATCCCATGGGCAGCCATTAGGGCCACGAAGCTCGGCAATGATTTCCCGTAAGGATGTAAATTTATGATGTAACAGTTCCTCATTTGTGACAGGAGGGACATACACACTTGTTAAATTATTTACACTTGTTTCACGATCTAGTTTATAGAGAGGAACCTCTTTTAATTGTTGATCGCTGCTACCAGCTGCTGTAACAATCATTACTTTATAGTCATCTGGCAACTGTTCCATTAATGTCAGTTTAACATCTGAAGCGACCATTTGATCATATACTTGGGTAATAATAATATGACTTTGTAATTGAAGGTGTTCACTCTTCAATGTTAATGCATCCACTAGTTGAAACCCTTCAATTGGATCTATTTCTAATGCTTGAAAGGTGGAATCAAGGAAGCTTTGACCGCCTTGTACAACAATTGTATAACCCTTTTGTCTGCCTTCAGTCAATAAAAGCTGAACGGTTTTTTCTGCAACCAGCGGATGTCCAGGTACAGCATAAACGATATTATCTTCAGCCGCTTTTTCTAACAGAGCTGCTGTAATCTTATGATAAACTTCGTCAAAATCATTATTTTCCTCATAAATGAAATCAAAGGCAGTATAAGTAATTTCATTCTTCAGCTCCTCAATAATTGGATGCTCTTTTGTTCGTAAAAATAAATGTTCTGTAGTCGTAATTAATTTATATACACCAAATGGCAATTGATCTAAATCACCGGCACCTAACCCAACAATTGTAATTTGCTTAGCCATGTATTGACCTCATTTCTTTTCTTTTGTAAGTTTTTTTATAATCGGAATATATCGCAGCTCTTCGTTTGAGAATACATTTAATTTTAAAATCGACCATCCATAAACGATTCCGCCCAGTAATACACCAAGTAAGGAAGCAATGGTCGCATATAAACGTTGATCCAAGTCAATAAACAAGCCTACAACTTTTAATAAAATCGTTACTATACTTATCATTAGTACAAGTGCGAAACCGATTTTACTCAAACACTTCTTTTCTTCAAAAGTATACCCCTTTAAATACATATAAAAAAATGATAATAGTGCTACAATGCCATAAGATAATACTGTAGATAATGCCGCACCGACTACTTCATATTCAGGAATAAGTAAATAATTTAAGATATATTTAAGAATGACACCAACAAATACAGAAAAAGCCGGAACGAAAATATATCCTAAGCCTTGTAAAATAGCAAATATAGTTAAGCAAAGTGAGGTAAACAAAATAGAAACACTTAATACCATTAGAGTTTCTGACCCTGATGAATTAGTAAAAAGCATCACATTGGTTGGCTTCATGATTGCAAGTAATCCTGCTGTTGCTCCTGCCCCTATGACGATACATACCTTAAGGGATAAATTTACCTTTTCATGGATATGGTGCAAATTATTTTGAAGTTTTGCAGTTGCAATAACAGGTACTAGTGATAATGCTAACGATGTTGCAACAACTGTACCTAACTGAATAAGAGGTTGTCCACGGTCATAAATACCTTTTGTTTCCTTTGCTAAAACCTCTCCCATTCCTCCGTCTACTAACAGATAGTAAAGGTTAAGAGCATCTACTAGTTGAATAAGAATGAGTAGTAGACTGCTTAAACAAATTGTCCAACTATACTTTAGTAGCGAGTAAAGAATTTTCCAAGTACGAATTGGCGCTGAAACATTCCATCTTAGACTCGATTGGTGCTTTGAATTGTTCCAAAAGCCAACTAATATGATGAGTGCACCAATACTTCCAATTATTGATCCTGCTAATGCTCCAACACCTGCATCGTAAAGATTATATCCTGCATTTACCATAAAATAAGAACATATTAAAATAAATGATACCCTAACTCCCTGTTCAATCACCTGTGAAACTGCAGTTGGCTGCATATTTTGCTCTGACTGAAAATTCCCTCTTAAAATTGAAACAATAGGGACAATTAAAAAGGCAATTGACGAAACTTGAATGAGAGCTGTTAAATGTGAATCTCCCATAAATATTGCTATATTATCTGAATATATGTATAAAAACGAACATAATATAATGCCAATTATTGATATATATATAAAGGTAATTGTCATGATTTTTGACCGAATTTGAGCAGACTTTCCATAACCATAATCAGTCATCACCTTGGAAATCATCACTGGAAACCCTGATGTTGCTAAAACAACACTCATCCCATAAAAAGGGTATACCTGTTGGTAGATATAGAATCCAATATCACCAACAATATTTTGATATGGAACACGATAAGCAGCACTTAAAATTTTTGTTATTAACCCAGCAACCGTAAGGATAACTGCTCCTTGCATTGCCAGTCTCATACTATTCTTCTGGACGTCCATTCCTTCTCCTCTCAATATCCCACATACTAGCAAAATTATATCATATTCCAAAAGCTTCAGCCCCTTGTTCAAGGCGCTGGACTAGACGAAAAAACTAAGTATAAAAAGCTAATCCTTTCTCCCATAATAATGCGGAAACCTCTTCTCGAGAGAACCACCAATACCACACCGTAAAATAAAAAAGAGGCAGCGGATCCGCTACCCCTCTTTTTTATCCTCATTACTGTTCCATTTGGCGTGCTAAAAATCCTGCAGCCGTTTCAACAGCCTTATGTTCTACTTCGCCAATTGACTGATCTCTTGAAAAGATAATAACAGCTCCAATTGGATCTCCATTTGCGACAATAGGCCCGATTGTATATGATTTAATCTCTTCACTAATTCCTTCAATTAACTGTGTTTCTCCACTATCTGCTTGTAAAACTGAATTTCTTTCCTCCATTGCATGCTCGACAACTTCACTAATGCTCTTATTCATGTATTCCTTCTTAGAGCCACCAGATACAGCAATGTAAGTGTCTCTATCACAAATTAAAACTGGATGACCTAGACTATCGTATAAGGCATCAGCATATTCCTTAGAAAAATCACTGAGTTCACTAATTGGTGAATATTTTTTTAGAATAACCTCACCATCTCGATCCACAAAAATTTCCAGTGGGTCACCTTCACGAATCCGAAGAGTTCTACGAATTTCCTTGGGAATTACGACACGACCTAAATCATCAATGCGACGAACAATACCAGTTGCTTTCATCTTATGTTGCCTCACTTTCATCGGATGATAGGAAAAAGGATGATTGTTTGATTCCTGTTCATTTGGTAAGTATTTAATAACTCATTACTTCTACTTCTAAATACATATCTTTATAAATTCTTTTGACAGGAGCTCTCTCTTTATGTAACAATCACCATTTGTTGAAATTAGTATCCTTCACAACCGATGTAATATACATTATGAAAGTGATTTTTTAGCATTTTTACGATTTAGCAATTATTAAGCCTATCCTATTTTTATACTTGTTAAACCTAGTTAAGATGAATTTCCTCTTTTTTTACTGTTGAAAGTCCATTTAATAACTCAGTTATGATACTAAGCCACTTAGGAACATCAAGTCCTTTTGTTGCTATAGTTATTTTTAGTCTGCCTCCGTCCATACCTAATCCTACCGTGCGGCCATACTTGTTACTTAATTCAAACAATCGATGGCCATCAATTTTATTACTTGCTTCCTCTTCTATTAAGATATTGATCATTTCTTTATCCTGCTTAATAAGTTCTACTCTTTCCTGAATGGCAAAAACTTTTATTTTTGCTATTTGGAATAAGTAATCAACCTCAATTGGGTATTCACCAAAACGATCAATTATTTCTTCCTGCAGTTCTTCTAATTCTTGCAGGGAAGTAATTGCCCTGAACCGCTTATACATATCAATTTTTTGTCGTCCATCTGAGATGTACTCTTGTGGTAAGTATGCATCTACTTGAAGATCTATTTCAACGTCTATAACTTTTTCTTTAGTTGGATCTGCTTGTCTTTCTTCAATTGCTTCTTTTAACATTTGTGAATAAAGATCGAATCCAACTGAATCGATAAATCCATGCTGCTGAGCACCTAACAAATTTCCAGCTCCACGTATTGATAGGTCACGCATGGCAATTTTAAAACCTGAGCCTAATTCTGTGAACTCCTTAATGGCCTGAAGTCTTTTTTCAGCTACTTCTGTTAATACTTTATCTTTTCTATAAGTAAAGTAAGCATAGGCAACTCGATTTGAACGTCCTACTCTTCCTCTAAGCTGGTAAAGTTGTGATAATCCCATCTTATCTGCATCGTTTACAATTAATGTATTTACATTTGGAATATCTACACCTGTTTCAATAATCGTTGTACTCACTAATACGTCAAACTCACCCTCTAAGAAATTAAGCATAGTAGATTCAAGTTCATTTTCAGTCATTTTTCCATGTGCGTAAGTGACTCTTGCATCTGGTACAAGCATTGAGATTTCTTCCGCTTTTCTTTCAATATCCTCAACACGATTATATAAAAAGAACACTTGTCCTCCACGCGACATTTCACGTTCAATCGCTTCCCTTACTAGTACACCATTGTATTCAACAACATAAGTTTGTACTGGAAAACGGTTTTCTGGAGGTGTTTCAATGACAGATAAATCACGAACACCTAGCATCGACATATGCAAGGTTCTTGGGATAGGCGTGGCAGTTAGCGTCAGAACATCAATATTTGCTTTTAACTGTTTAATTTTCTCTTTGTGTGTAACACCAAAACGCTGCTCTTCATCTATAATAAGCAAACCTAAATCTTTATATTTAATATCCTTCGATAAAAGACGATGTGTCCCGATGACCATATCAACTGTTCCATTACTTAATCCTTTTGTCGTTTCATTGATCTCTTTTCTTGTTCTAAAACGACTTAGTAAACCGACATTAATAGGATAATCCTGAAATCGCTCTCTAACGGTTTCAAAGTGCTGTTGAGCTAAAATGGTTGTAGGAACTAATAAAGCAACTTGTTTCCCATCGGCAATGGCTTTAAATGCTGCTCTTATAGCAACCTCTGTTTTCCCATACCCTACATCCCCACAAAGAAGGCGGTCCATTGGCCGTATAAGCTCCATATCTTTCTTAATTTCTTGAATGGATCTAATTTGGTCTTCTGTTTCTTGGTATGGAAAAGCTAATTCAAATTCTTTCTGCATTTCTCCATCTGGTGAAAAGGCATAACCTTGACTTGCTTCACGCTCAGCATACAACTTAATTAAATCATCAGCGATATCTTGTACAGACGATTCAACTTTCTTTTTAACTCTTCTCCAGTCGCTTCCACCAAGCTTGTATATCTTAGGTTCCTTACCTTCTGAACCAACATACTTTTGAACCTGATCGATTTGTTCAACTGGTACATATAGTTGGTCACTGCCTTGATATTTAATATTTAAATAATCCTTATGAATTCCATTAATTTCAAGCGTTTCAATCCCAAGATATTTACCAATCCCATGATTAACATGCACAACATAATCACCAATGACTAATTCTGAATAACTTTTAATTCTTTCTGCATTTGAAAGCTTTTGTCTTCTTACTTGCTTTTTAACTCGCTTTTTAAAAAGTTCTTCTTCTGTTATAACAGCAAGCTTTTGCATTGGTAATTCAAACCCAGTCTGTAAATCTCCTTCAATAATAGAAATGTTACCGCTAACTAAAGTTTCCAGTTCACCGATGATTGTCGCATTTACTTCATAGTCTTCTAACACTTGAGCTAATTTTTTTGTACGTTCCTCATTTACACCTAAAAATGCTACCGCATAGTTTGATTTCTGCCAACGCTCAAGTTCATTTTTCAGTACATGCATTTGCCCATGGAAATTTTGCATTTGCTTGCACGATAAATTTAAAATATTTTGGGGGCTTGTATGTGGAACATGTCTTAAAAATAATGAAAGGTATACTAGAGGAAACTTTGATTTCGCTACGACATCAACATAAGAGTGAGATATTTTCACATCTTGAAAAATCTTTCCTTCTTCGAGTAAACTCGTATACCATTCAGCCTCTTCTCTATCCAACTGATCATATGTCTCATGAATTCTACTGATCTCATCAAGGACAACAATTGAATCACTAGGAAAATAATCTAGTAAACTAGTAGCCCTATCATAGAAAAGGGAGGAATATTTAAACATATCTTGATTTAATTGATCAGTACGCATTCGTTCTATGTCATATTGAATATTTTCAATAAGTAATTCTTTTTGTTTTTCATTTTTTATTTTTTTAAGACTCTTTGCCAAACCTGCTTCTACTGCTTGGATCGTACGATTTTTCGATTCTTCATTTACCATTATTTCAGTGGCTGGTCCAATCGATATTTCCTTAAGCATATGGATGGAGCGTTGATCATCTATATTAAATGAGCGAATGGAATCAATCTCTGTATCAAATAGCTCAATCCGAATCGCATGTTCCTCTGTTAGAGGATAAATATCAATAATTCCACCGCGCACACTAAATTCACCTGGTGTATTAACCATATCAGCCCGTTCATATCCAAGTGAAATAAACTGTTCAATATATTTATCGAGCTCAATATCTTGTCCTAGCGCTAAAGATAAGTGATGTTCCTGCCATAACTCCTTGGGTGGTAACATGCGTCTTATTCCTGCAACTGGTGCAACAACAATTGACGGTTTCCCCTCCGCTAGTCTATTTAACACTTCGATTCTTTGTGCTTTTAGCTCAGGGCTAGCAACAGCAATCTCTGATGCAATCAAATCATTAACAGGATATAGATAAACAACTTGATCATCCAAGAGATGGACTAAATCTTCATATAATTTTTGAGCCTGGAAAAGATTATGAGTAACGATTAAAATCGATTTCTTTACATCATTATAAAGTGCTGCAGTGAATATCGTTCTAGCTGAACCTGATAAACCAGCAACAAGCTGCTCTTTTAACCCTTCCTCTATACCTGAAACTATCGTTCTAAATTCATCATTTTCATAAAAATATTTCTGCAAACTATACAAGCTCAGCCCCCCTATCAAAAATTCTTATAATCTTATTTCTATTAAATCGTAATTTTTGCTGTTTACCCCACCGCTATCGGGCATTAAAAATCACTACTGACAAATATGTTGTCTATGAAAAGCTTTTCATTCCAACTCATCATAGAAAGTCAAAACAGAAAAATGCTTTGGGGTTATACCCAAAGCTCTTACTGAATAAAACTTTCATATTGATGAAGATCAGGGTTTCGATTTAGTGCATCCTGACAATCCTCACAAATTGTCTTAATGTGCATATCGCCATTATCCTGATATGTAATCATCTCTTGACGTTCATCATTCGATAATTGATGAAATCCTAGCTGTTCACTTGAAACAGAGATACTATCAATACTTCCTACTTTCACACCACAGTGTCTACAATGATAATGCAGAGCCATTTTTTCCTCCTAAAAGGTTTGATTATTGCTAGTATGGACCTATTAGGAAGTTGATATACATCGAAAAGCGCAAGCGTCTTGATCAGCCCCGAAAAGCATATGACAGGCCATAATAGAAGGCGTTCTTTGCCTTCAATTATGGAATGGCTTATGACTCGAGGGGCTAGGCGCTGGAGCTAGACAATTCGAAAAGCGCAAGCACCTCGCTCAGCTCCGAAAAGCATATGACAGTCCATAATAGAAGGCGCTATTTGCTCTTACTCTTTAATTAAATTCATTCATTACCTGTACAAATGAAGTTGAAAACCATTTCTCACAGGCATTTGCTGAACGATCAATCGCCTCGTTAATACCGATTTCTTCTTCTTTTGTAAACTGCCCTAAGACATAATCTGATATTTTCATACCATTATTTGGTCGATCAATACCTACACGAATTCGATTAAATTCTTGTGTTGCTAAATGTAAAATCATTGATTTAATTCCGTTATGTCCGCCAGCACTTCCTTTTGATCTTAGACGAATTTTACCGACTGGCAGATCTAGATCATCATAAATAACAACTAATTCATCATCATTTATTTCATAATAATCCATCAAAGGTCGAATACATTCCCCTGATAAATTCATATATGTAAGTGGTTTTAATAATATGATCTTCTCTCCTGAAATATGTCCTATCCCATATATTCCGTTAAATTTTTGACGATCAAGTGGAATAGCCAACTCTTTTGAAAGCTTATCAATCACCATAAAACCTACATTATGTCTTGTATTTTCATACTGCTTACCAGGATTACCCAAACCAATTATGAGTTTCATTAACGAGAAACCCTCCTAACACAGCTTTATCTCTTAATATGTATCTTTCGATAATCGTTCATTCAATCCCTTTATTTTTTCTATTTCACTTTACCCTACTACACTATTATATAACAATAGCACAAAAATAGCTGACTCAAAAGTAAAGTGTCAGCCCTCACCAATTGCTTTTTCTATAAAAGCCACTGAATGAGAGCTGACACCGTGAATCAGCTAAATTGCTATGCTACTCTTTTATTCTTCGTTATGTTCTCGTCCTTCTTCATTCTCTGGTGTTCCTGGTTCTTGTTCTTCTCCACTATCAATTTCTTTTTCCTGTTGTGGAGGAAGGATAGAGGCAATAACTGTTTCCTCATCTTGAACAAACATATAATCGCCATTACCTGGAATATCTTTTATTAACACCGTTTCATTTACACCAAGATTCGAAATATCCACTTCAATTGTTTGCGGAATATTTCCCGGTTTTGAACTAATTGTGATCTGGTGAAGAGGCTGCTGTAACACACCGCCATCTTTAACCCCTTGGGCTTCACCAACTAGATGAATTGGTACTTCAACCTCAACTTCTGCTTGCATGTCCACTATGCGGAAGTCTGCGTGGACAATTTCATTTTTAATTGGGTCTGTTTGCATTTCTGAAAGCATAACCGCGTGTGAGGAACCATCAACACTTAAGTTAATAATTGTATTTTTCCCTTCATCTCTAAGGGTTTTAATTAATTGGATACTATCAATTGCTACTGGTTTACTCTCTGTCGCTTTTCCATAAATAATCGCAGGTATTTGACCTGATTCACGAATTTTCCTTTTTGCTGAGTTTGTGAATTCAGTTCTATTCATTACTTGAATTGTTGTCATAATAACACCTTCCTATCGATTTATAAGCCATATCTATTGGTTTACCCATATCTAGGAAGAAATAAACATCAGAAAAGCGGAAGCGCCTCGTACAGCCCCGACATACATAAGACAGGCCATAATAGAAGGCGCTTTTTACCTTCAATTATAGAATGGCTTATGACTCAAGGGGCTAGGCGCTGGAGCTAGACACTAAAACTAAGTACAAATTCTTATACTTTCTTATTCATTTAAAAACGGATCATTTTCCCTTAAACAAAAAGAAGCTCTTCCTAGAACATCTATTTCAATAAGCTAATAAATAACTTATGAAAGACATCTCTAAGAAAAAGCTTCTTTATATTAATCGAAAAGTAAACTTACTGATTGTTGTTCATGAACACGAATAATTGCTTCACCAATTAAAGGAGCTACAGAAAGTTCAACTAATTTATCAATGCGCTTTTCTTCAGGTAAAGCGATTGAGTTTGTCACAACTAGTTCTTTAATTTTTGAGTTTTGAATGCGCTCAATAGCTGGTCCTGATAAAACTGGATGTGTACAGCAAGCAAATACTTCTTTTGCACCGTTTTCTACAAGTGCGTTCGCCGCTAGCGTAATGGTTCCAGCAGTATCAATAATATCATCGATAAGAATAGCAGTTTTACCTTCAATGTTACCAACGATATTCATCACTTCTACTACATTAGGTCTTGGACGTCTCTTGTCAATAATCGCAATTGGAGCTTTTAGTTTATCGGCAAGCTTACGAGCACGTGTTACACCACCATGATCAGGAGAAACGATAACGATATCATCAAAGTTTTTACCTAAGAAATATTCTCCAAGAATTGGTACTCCCATAAGATGGTCAATTGGTATATCAAAAAACCCTTGAATTTGAGGAGCATGCAAATCTAATGTAATAACACGAGTTGATCCTGCTGTTTCGATAAGATTTGCTACTAACTTAGCAGTAATTGGTTCCCTTGCTCTTGCTTTACGATCTTGTCTTGCATATCCGTAGTAAGGTATAACTAAGTTAATTGTTTTTGCCGAAGCACGTTTTAGAGCATCAATCATGATTAAGAGCTCCATTAAATGTTCATTAACAGGGCCGCTTGTTGATTGGATAATATAAACATCACAACCACGGATACTTTCTTCGATATTAATTTGAATTTCTCCATCACTAAAACGTGTAACAGAGCTCTTCCCTAAATCAACACCAACAACATCAGCTATTTGTTTTGCTAAAGCGGGGTTAGAATTAAGCGTAAATATTTTTAAACTAGAATCTCCATAGCGATTAGACATGGTAAAGTGAAAACCTCCATTAGGAATTTTTATTATTTAAGCGCTCAACATAATTCTCTTTATTTATTTGTCTTGCTCTTGCAACCGATAATGCCTTTTCAGGAACATCATTTGTTACAGTTGATCCTGCAGCGACATATGCTCCTTTTCCAATCGTGACAGGTGCAATTAGGTTTGAGTTACAACCTATAAATGAGCCATCTTCAATCTTTGTTAAAAACTTATTTTTACCATCATAATTAACAGTAATTGATCCACATCCAAGATTTACATCGGCACCAACCTCTGCATCACCAATGTAGCTTAAATGAGATGCTTTACTTCCATTACCCATTGTAGACTTTTTAATTTCGACAAAGTTCCCAATTTTCACATCATCCGAAATAGAAGACGATGGGCGGATATGGGCAAAAGGACCAATTGCAACACGGTTACCAATTTCACTATCATGTGCAACTGACTGGCGAATTGTCGTTTCATTTTCTACTCTGCAATTTTTAATTTCTGTGTTTGGTCCAATAATACAATTTTCACCGATGACTGTTTCACCAAGAATCATTGTTCCTGGGTAAATAACTGTATCGCGCCCAATCACTGCTTCTGCTGAAATATATGTTTGATCTGGATCAATAAGCGACACACCATTTTTCATATGTTCTCTATTAATGCGTTGCTTCATAATTTTTTCAGCTTGTGATAACGCAATTCGATCGTTGACACCTAATGTTTCATCAAAAGAAACAGTTTGATACGCAGAAACTATTTTACCTTCTTTTTTAAGAATCTCAATAACATCTGGCAAATAATATTCGCCTTGGACATTATCATTAGATACGTTTGATAAAGCTCTAAATAATTCCTGATTATCAAAACAATATGTACCTGTATTAATTTCCGTAATCCTTCTTTCTGATTCAGCAGCGTCTTTATGTTCTACAATTTTTTCAACTGTACCCTCTTCATTGCGTACAATTCGGCCATAGCCAGTTGGATCTTCTGCTTTAGCTGTTAAGATCGTTGCTTTTGCATTTGTTTCTTGGTGATGAGCAAGTAAAGACGACATTGTTTCTGCTGTAATAAGCGGGGTATCACCACAAATAACAATTGTTGTCCCTTCTTTATTTTCCAAAATAGATGCAGCCTGCATAACAGCATGTGCAGTTCCTAGTTGTTCACTTTGCAAAGCATATTCACTAGATTCCCCAAGCTCTGATGTTACTTTTTCTGCCCCATGACCAACTACAGTAACAATTTTAGCTAAGTCTAATTTAGATACTTGATCTAATACGTGTTGTACCATAGGTTTTCCACATACTGGGTGCAGCACTTTATAAAGTGAAGATTTCATCCTTGTACCTTGCCCTGCAGCTAATATAACTGCGTACCGATTATCCATTTATTAGGCCTCCATTGTTATATTTAACCTTTTTCAGTTAACTTTTCGACGAAATATACCTATTTATCCATAAAGAAATATATCTTAAAATAACCTTCATTTCAAGACAACAAATAAAACTACATCATATTTCTAATTTTATCATAGTTTTACTTTTTTCATGTAATTGCAACCAACAACTTTATTGTTTGACATAAAACGTTTATAAATAAACCAAATAAATACAAAAAAGGACTTTGCATAAAATGCAAAGTCCTTTTTAACATATTTTAAGAAGCACCTGCTTCTTCAAATTCTACTTCAAGTTCACCTAAACGATGATACTCAGCTAATACAGCATCTTGAATTTTTCCGCGTGTATTAGAATTAATAGGGTGTGCAATATCTCTAAACTCACCATCAGGAGTTCGCTTACTTGGCATCGCAACAAAGAGACCGTTATTACCATCAATAACACGAATGTCATGAACAACAAATTCATGATCTAGTGTAATAGATGCAATCGCTCTCATACGACCTTCAGTATTAACGCGGCGTAATCTTACGTCTGTAACTTCCATTCTGTTCACCACCTTTTCCCCCATATGAAAAACTTAAATAACTAATTCCACGTTCTTTTCCTTATTCCTTCATTTTTTGAAAAATTTTTAAAATTTTCTAAGAAAATTGTAAAACCAGAAGACTTCGTTCCTCTCAAAACGCCAAAATCAAAGGCAAACATATTATCCTTTATTCATAAAAAAACCAATCGTCTTAAGACGATTGGTTTTTAAGATTTGTTTTATTTAATTAAAGCAATAACTTCAATTTCAACAAGAACATCTTTTGGAAGACGTGCAACCTCAACACATGAACGTGCGGGCTTATGCTCAGAAAAATACTGACCATACACGTCATTAAATTCTGCAAATGAGTTCATATCTTTTAAAAATGCCGTTGCCTTCACAACTGTTTCAAGAGAAGCACCAGCTTCTTCAAGAACAGCTTTTAAATTTTGAAATACTTGGTGTGTCTGTACAGAAATATCACCTGTAATTAATTCCCCATCAGCTGTTAAAGGAATTTGACCTGAACTGTAAAACAAGTTACCTGCAATAATACCTTGAGAATATGGACCGATAGCAGCTGGTGCTTGATTTGTATTAACAATTTTCATATTAATCCTCTCCGATCTCTTTATCTTTATCTTTTACAAGTTGGAAATATGTCCCTTGCATAACTTGAATATTTCGTTCTCGAACATCTACATCTGTCAGTTTTACAAGAGAAATATACTCATCAACTAATCTCTCTTCTACTCCCTCTGTCTCAACGAGGACACCTATGCCTGCTACTTTAGCCCGAAATTCCTCTAGGAGGCTGATCATACCATTAATCGTGCCCCCAGCTTTCATAAAGTCATCAATAATTAATACATTTGACCCTTCTTTTAAACTTCGTTTAGCAAGCAGCATCGTTTGTATACGTTTTGACGAACCAGAGACATAATTAATACTAACTGTTGACCCTTCTGTTACCTTGCTGTCTTTTCGAACAATGACAACAGGTACATCTAGTTGACCAGCAACGGCATATGCTAATGGAATACCTTTTGTTGCCACAGTCATTACGACATCAATTTTCCGATCACTAAAAGCCGTAGCAAATAATCGACCCATTCTATTGACAATTGAAGGATCACCCATGATATCTGTTAAATATAAATAACCACCTGGAAGCAGCCTTTCAGGTTTTTCAATTAATTCACAAAGCTCATCAATAAATTGCTTTGCTTCACTTAATTTGACTTGTGGAATGAACTTTACTCCGCCCGCAGCACCGGGAACAGTTTGTAATGTTCCAATCCCGTGTTGCTCAAAAGTTTCTTTCACAATCGTCAAGTCTTCGCTAATAGAAGATTTAGCCGATTGATACTTCTCTGAAAAATATGTTAAAGGTACTAACGAATGTGGATGATGAAGCAGGTAGTTTGTTAGATCAACAAGACGACTACTTCGACGAAATTTCATGGAATAACCCCCAAAACCCGAATATTATTATAATAAATATAGCCTAATATCCGTATTTAATCAAGACTGTTTCGTTCACCTAACATTCTTACCGCGAAAACTTGATCACAAAAGCCCCTTAATCCATTATAAACACGTGGTAAACGTGACTCATATTGAACTAGTCCAAAAACAGTCGGACCGCTACCACTCATCATGACAGCATCTGCACCAAACCTTTTCATTTGGTCCTTAATATTTGCAACTTCAGGATGCATATGTAAGGTAACGCTCTCTAACACATTCCCCATAAGCCTGCAGATTCGATCATAGTCACAATCTTTTATCGCTTCTATCATTCCCTCAACATTAGGATGTTTAATAGCATGAACGTTTAAATTTTTATAAACATCAGCTGTAGAAACTCCTATTGACGGCTTTGCAAGCACAACCCAACAATGTGGCGGTGGATCAATATGATGAATAATTTCACCTCTGCCAGTAGCTAAAGCTGTTCCCCCGTAAACACAAAAGGAGACATCTGATCCAATCTCGGCTCCTAATGCAGCTAACTCATCTAATGTTAATCCTAAATTCCACAATCGATTTAATCCCCGTAATGTTGCTGCTGCATCACTACTACCACCTGCTAAGCCAGCAGCTACAGGAATCGTTTTCGTAATGGAAATGGAGATTCCTTTTCGGATATGATAACGATCCTTTAAAAGTTTGGCTGCTTGGTATGCCAAATTCCGTTGATCATCTGGAACAAACCGGTTATGAGATACAATTCGTATTTCTTCAAATGGCAATTCAATTAGCTCAACACGGTCGGCTAAATCAATTGTTGTCATAATCATCTTTACTTCATGAAAACCGTCCTCACGTTTATGAAGGACATCAAGAGATAAATTTATTTTGGCTGGTGCCTTTTCTAGTACACGCATGTAATCACCTACTAAACGATCTGAAATTGTATCAACATTGTACCACAAAGCAGGTAAAGTTAATAGAAAAGCAGAAGAAGCTTGATTTTGTTATAAATTAACCAATGTTATATCTATAGAAATAAAGGGCTGACAATAAGGTCAGCTCCTCAAGAAATTGAGTCACCTGAGCTTACTTGTCAACCCTGCCGCTCTTTTTATTTATTATCACTGTTTTGCCCGGCAAGCTGTGATTCTGCTATTTCAATTGCACGCTTAACCATATTCCCAGCGTCACGTGCTCGAATCGCTCCCCAGCCTTCTTCTTTTACTGTATCGTAAAAACCTAAGTCTTTAGCTAATTCATACTTAAAGCTCTCAGACATTATTCCACGACGTTTACCCATTCTTAACACACACCCTTTCAAAGGATAAGTTTGGATATAAAGAGACTTTTCGGGGTACTTTAACCAGTTTACCTGCGATAATTACACGCGGCATTTTATATTCTTTGTCTTTATCTAATATTTATGTGAATTGCTCTTTGTTAAATAATTCAGATTGTACAAATTTTTACACAAAAAAAAACAGTAAACAAATGGCTGTTTACTGTCCACTAACTGCAAATGAACCTGTAGCATCTTCAAAAAATGTTAATTGTACTGTTTCAGTAAGTACATCAGCATAGCTGTAAGACACACGTTCAAATGAATTTTCATCTTGATCAAGTTCAATCACAAAGACAGATGGATAGGTTTCTGCTAGCACACCACAGCGTTCTATCGTTTTTCTACGACCACCGTTTGCTTTAAGAGTTAGTCGTCTGCCAAGATTACCATCCAAGGACTTTTTAATATCCGTTAGAGTTTTTCCCATTGCATCCACCTCACTAGTATTATTATACATCCTAAAGCCTATGTAAGTCAAATAAAATTAACATTATATCAATGTTTTTTCCCAACTGTCAATCATTTATTTTCAACAAAATTTTCACTCTTTCTACAGTAGTTTAATCAAACTTGAACACTTTTATGTAATAAAAATGAATGTTTTTTTTATTACACAAGTAATTGTTCATTTTTTCGCTAAAAAAAGCTGTAAATATTCGATTTTTTTGGTCTATTATAAGAATTAGACAAAGGATATCTAAGTCAGATAAGGAGAAAAAACGTGATTTTTATCAAAAATTAGAGAAAAAAATCATACATATTGAAACACTTTGAACAAAGAGATCAAGAAAAAGCCACTTTCATTCAAAATGATAAGCGGCACTTTATTATTGATTATGATGTTTTCTATATGGCATTCCTGTTCGAAGGACGCCCTTTGTTTCAACACCGCCAAGGCCCTTTTCCCTTGTTAATGTATTTCGAAGGACATCCCATACATTAATTCTTTCAACAAACGGCGTAAAGCTAATTTTAGCAACAATATAAACAGGATCCAATGCATGAATATTTACTCTTGAAGGCGAACTTGCAAAGTTAGCACCCGCTCGGATTAACGATTCGAAATGGGATTGGCATGCACCAGCGAATATCACTAACTGATCTAAGTTAGGTACTTTATTCCGCGCATTCAGCACCGTTTGAACAAAATGTTTCGAATGCCTGTAAGCATTTAAATCATCGATGTTCCCCTTTTGTTTAGAATAGGCATCATGACCTGTAACGACTAAAATATCTGGTCGGTATTTATCAAGCAGCTCGATTATTTTTTGTGGCATTTCTGTCTCGCTTACATGAACCCCATTTACCGGTACTCCGATTTTTTCGTATAAAGACAAACACTTTTGTAAATAGAGCGGGTCACCATCAACATGCAAAACCCTTCCAGGTATATGAAAAAATTCCTCGTTATGACTATAACTTGAAGTTGCATAATACTCTTGTTTTTCTCGTAATAGTTGATAATCCTGTCTAAATAAATAATACGATTGATCAATGATTTCTTTTTCTTTTTGCTTCCGACTATTTTTTTCATTTTCATCAACAACGACTAGATCATCGCATATCGCATCTGCTATTAACCTAAATTCATTCCCATATAAAATGGCTATCTGCTCACCACTTGCAGTAGTCTTTAAATCAATAACTCTAAATAGCAGATCTAATTGATAGGATTTTCTTGCTACCACATCTCCAATTTTAACATGCATATATATCACTCCAATGAATGATTGCCTTAAAAGCACAAACGCCCTGATCACCCCGACATGTATAAGCCTCGGAGCAAAAACACTTTAGCTAGACAGCAAAACTAAGTAAAAAGGAACGGCTAGACCTTTCTTTTATAAAAAGCATCCTTTTCTAGCCTATGTTCATTTCTTAGAATGGTGATATCTCAACGTAAAAAACATGAGTAGTGATAACTGCGTTTAAATGACAAAAAAAGATACAGTCTATTTAGACTGTACCTCATTATTTACCCTTTTATCCTATTTTTAGGGTGAATCCTTTATGCTTTGTTTATAACCATATCTAATGCATCACTTAATTTAGCAAATTCCTCAATCGACAACGATTCTCCTCTTCGTTTACCGTCAATTTCAACTTGAGCTAAAGTCTCTTCAATAACAGGCTTTAATTCTTTACCATTTGTTAAAAAATGAACTAAATTATTTAACAGCGTTTTTCTTCTTTGTGCAAAACTAGCTCGGACAATTTGAAAAAAGAATGCCTCATTCTTCAGTTCTACACCAGGCTTATCTCTCACTAATAAGCGGATAATGGCTGAATCAACATTAGGCTGTGGAACAAAAACTGTTTTAGGAACTGTCATCACTGTTTTTGCTTCCGTATAATACTGAACAGCAATTGATAAAGAACCATATTCTTTTGTAGATGGCTTTGCAGAAATTCGATCAGCAACTTCTTTTTGCAGCATCACCACAATCCCTTTAAGAGGCAATTGATCTTCTAGCAATTTCATAATAATTGGCGTTGTTACATAATAAGGCAGGTTTGCAACAACCATAATTTCTTCGCAATCATGAAAATGTTCTTGAATCGCTTCCTTTAGGTTTGCTTCTAATACATCTTGATGAATAATTGTTACATTAGGGTATGGGGCGAGTGTTTCATTTAAGATAGGAAGCAATCGCTGATCTATTTCAAAGGCTACTACCTTTTTTGCTCTTCGTGCAAGTTGTTCAGTTAATGCACCTATCCCAGGTCCAATTTCAATAACACCCGTTTTATCTGTTACATTCGCATGATCAACAATTCTTGATAATACATTTGGTTCAATAAGAAAGTTTTGACCTAAACTTTTTTTGAAAGAAAAGCCATACTTTTCTAATATTGCTTTTGTTCTGATTGGAGTTGCAATATCCTTTAACATTACTTGTTCTCCTCCTGTAGGATCTTGTTTATCGCTTGTATGTATTCTTCTCTACTTATTTGAAACATTTGCAGCCTTTTATGTAATTGTTTTCCGTTAGTATAGCCGATCTTTAAGAGTAAACCTAATTTTTCACGTCTCGCCTTTGCTTCGTTTCCACCTATTAATCCTGCTTCTAGTAGATCATCTAGTGTAATATCACTAATAAACTCATCCATTTCTTCTTTTACTGCCTGTAAAGCATTGCGAATTGCTTCTACTGATGCATGTTCAACCCCAATCCCCTTTCCCCTTTTCGGTCTCGCTTCTTCCTTTGGTAAAAAGGCATGTTTACATCCGGGAACTTTTTCGGAGATTGTTTTTCTTATTTTTTCCCCAGGGAAATCCGGATCAGTAAAGAGGATGACACCTCTTGTTTTTTGAGCCAGTTTTACTTGTTCTATCACTTCTTCACCAATAGATGAACCGTTCGTTTCAATTGTATCTGCATCAACAGCCCTTTTAATAGCTGTCGTGTCATCTTTCCCTTCAACCACAATAATTTCTTTTATCTTCATTTTTTCCTCCAAATACTGAAACTTTTTACAAAGTTAATTCGTCTAATATAGTAAATGCGATAAGGTGTTTTATAAAACAGATGAAGCGTACTTCCTAAAGGGCATGTTTTTCATCTCTTCATACAGAGCTCAGCTTTTATTCATTATAACGTAAAAAAACAGAGGGATAAAAACCCTCTGCAAGCTATTGTAAAATTTTTATTTTTACTCTTTTCGAACCCCATCGATAGGCAGCTGATTTGGATGGTAAAAACACGTCGATTTTATTTCCCTTTATTGCAGAACCTGTGTCTGCAGCAACTGCATATCCATAGCCCTCGACATATACTTTTGTACCAAGTGGGATAACACCCGGGTCGACCGCAATCACCTTAGCATTAGGATTGGCTCGCAAGTTAACACCTGTTGCTGTCGTTCCTGAACAGCCGTTACAATGTGCCGTATAGGCTGTTGAATTTACATAAAATTCGTTTGCAACTGAGTCGTTACCACGAGAGACTGTAGCTGTACTAGTAGGCTGTGCCGCTCTTGTTCCTAAAGCTACAACACGATCTTCACTTTCTGCAACAGTTACTGTTTTAAGTAGTTTCCTAGATTTCTCTTTGCCATTTTCGATGATTACTTCAAAGTGCTTCTCTTGTTTTCCTTCTTTTCCAGAATCTATAACCTTTTGTTCACCTTTTTCTATGTTTTTATCATTTTTAGTGACAACATCAAAGGCGATTGGTTCTTCCACTACATCGGTGACTTTTTCTATTCGGGTAACCGTAATTGCTCTCTTATCATCAATTTTGTCAGTAAGAGCCGGTTCAACTTTATCTAATTCGTTTAATTTAACGTTTTGTTCTTTTAAAAAGTCAGCGACAGTAGTCGAAGTGGTCCAAACTTGTTGTTTTTCTTCGCCAACATGTAAAGTAAGCTGAATTGCTTTATCAATCGTTAATGATAAGTCTTTTTCAATCTTTGTACCTAATGCTGGTTCGATCACATCATGCTCTGTTACATCAAGGTTCTCTTGTTCTATTAAATCTTTAACTGTATCCGCTGTTGTCCAGATTGTCCTTCGCTCATCACCAATTGCAACTTTTACTGGTTTAGATGCTTCATAAACAATATCCATGTTTTCTTTGATTTTTTGAGTTGCTGCAGGAGAAATAGAATCCTCTTTTCTAAGATCTATATCTAAATCCTTAAGTAATTCACTTACTGTATCAGCACTCGTACGGATCTTATCTTCTTTACCATTGACAGTTAATGAGACAGAATCCTTCGTTAACTCATATGTACCATACGCGGTACCTGATCCTAATACTAGTAAACTAGTAGTGGATAGGACAATTTTGTTCTTTATAACTTTTTCGGAAAACAGCCTTTTCATGTTTTGAATGAAAATGAAAAACGCCTCCTTCTTCCTCGTGGATTATATAGAGTATATGCCATCTTGTCAACCTCTTCACCGTTGTCTCATTTTTCCAATGTAGTTCTAATTATGCGTAAAAACAAGGCAAAAGTGAAGAAAGAGTTATCGACAAAGTTATACTATGAGGGAGAGGAGACATGTAGAACTTATTAGTTTATATGATGATCTGGACAAGCTCTTCCATATCTCGACACCGTTTGCTATCGAGTTATGCCGAAAAGCTTCTTTGCATTGTCGGAAGTTATCTTTGCGATTTCATCCACACTTATTCCCTTTAACTCCGCAATTTGTTCTGCTACATATTTTACATAGCTTGGCTCATTACGTTTTCCTCTAAAAGGATGTGGAGTAAGATAGGGACAATCTGTTTCTATCAAAAGGCGTTCCAATGGTATTTCCGTAGCAACCTCTTTTGGCTTTTTGGCATTCTTAAATGTAACTGGACCACCAAAAGAAATATAAAAATTCATATCCATACACTGCTTGGCTACTTCAAGGCTTCCTGTAAAGCAATGCATAATGCCTCCTACTTCGCTAGCATTCTCTTCTTTAAGAATATTGACAACATCCTCTGTAGCATCCCGATTATGAATAATAATTGGAAGCTGAACTTCTTTTGCTAAACGAATTTGTCTACGGAAAACATCTTTTTGAATCTCTTTCGGAGATTTGTCCCAATAATAGTCAAGTCCCATTTCACCGATTGCAACAACCTTTGGATGCAAAGCTAATTCTTTAATCCATTCCAAATCTCCTTCTTTCATGTCAATAGCATCTACTGGATGCCATCCTACCGCAGCATAGATCATGTCATATTGATCTGTTAATTCCATCGCTTTTTTTATTGTATCTTTGTCAAAACCTACAACAACAATATGTGTAACATTTTCAGCTTGAGCACGCTGAATAACCTCTACTATATCTTCTTCGTATTGAATAGCATTTAAATGAGCGTGGGTATCAAATAACATTTTTCCAATTCCTTCCTCTGTTTTTGACAATACAAAAGGGTGTTCTACAAAATGTTACACGTGGAACACCCCAATTCAGAAAAGCGGAAGCGCCTTGTTCAGACCCGACAAGCATAAGACAAGCCATAATAGAAGCTGCACTTTGCTTCAATTATGGATTGGCTTATGACTCGAGGGGCTAGGCGCTGGAGCTAGACACTATGAAAAACGGAAGCGCCTTGTTCAGCCCCCAAAAGCATAAGACAAGCCATAATAGAAGGCGTTTCTTTCCTTCTATTTATGAGTTTTTATACCCCCGAGCGGCTAGGCGCTGAAGCTGGACATCAAAACTTAGTATGAAATTTCATTTTATTTTACTCTTGATCCATTTGGAAGACTTGCATCAACCGTTGCTACCGAAAGGACATCATCTTGTGAACCTGCTAATATCATTCCTTGCGAAAGTTCACCACGAAGTTTCACAGGTTTAAGATTTACGACACAAATGACTTTCTTGCCAATTAACTCTTCAGGCTTGTAATATTTCGCTATCCCAGAAACTACTTGTCTTTTTTCATATCCCAGATCTAACTGGATTTTAAGTAAGCGATCTGCTTTTTTTACTGGTTCAGCATGGATAACTTCTGCAACACGAAGATCCACCTTCATAAAATCATCAATGACAATTTCATCTTCAATTGATGGGGCCTGTTCTTTTGCTTCTTCTTTTACAGGTGCAGATCCTTGCATTTGCTCTTTAATATATTGAACCTCATCCTCTACTTCAAGTCGAGGGAAAATAGGTGCTTGTTTATTTACTTGTGCTCCATTGACTTGACCGAAGTTTGCAATACTGTCCCATGTTTGAAGGCTTTCATTTGTTATACCTAATTGACTAAAGATCTTCGATGGTGTTTCAGTTAAAAATGGCTTTAACAACACAGCCGTTAAACGTAATGATTCTGCTAAATGGACCATTACTGAAGCTAATTGTTCTTGATTCACTTCATCTTTTGCCAATACCCACGGCTGTGTTTCATCAATGTACTTATTTGTTCGACTAATAAATTGCCATAAAGATGTAAGGGCAATTGAGAACTCCATTTTATCCATAGCTTCTTCATATTTTTTCACAGTGTTTTGTGAAAACGCTACGAGTTGGCCATCAAATTCCGTTTGTGCACCATCATACGTTGGTATTTTCCCGCCAAAATATTTATCAATCATGGCTACAGTGCGGTTCAATAAATTCCCTAAATCATTTGCTAAATCATAATTCACTCGATCAATGAAACCTTCTGGAGTAAAGACACCATCAGAACCAAATGGTACTTCTCTTAATAAATAATAACGAAGAGCATCCAATCCATATCTATCAATTAATGTTACAGGATCAACAACATTACCTTTTGATTTTGACATTTTGCCATCTTTCATTAATAACCAGCCATGTGCAAATACTTTTTTAGGTAACGGTAAGTCTAAAGCCATTAACATAATTGGCCAGTAGATTGTGTGGAAACGAACAATTTCCTTTCCAACGATATGAACATCCGCAGGCCAGTACTTTTTATAGTTCTCATCATGTTCAGTACCATAGCCAAGCGCAGTAATATAGTTAGAAAGGGCATCAACCCATACATAGATAACATGCTTGGGATCTCCAGGGACTTTTACTCCCCAATCGAATGTTGTACGGGATACAGCTAAATCTTCAAGACCAGGCTTAATGAAGTTATTTACCATTTCATTTTTTCGTGATTCTGGCTGAATAAACTCAGGATTTTCTTCATAATAAGCTAATAGTCTATCGACATATTTCCCCATTTTAAAGAAGTATGATTCTTCTTTTACTAATTCAACAGGGTGTCCGCTATCAGGACTTTTTCCTCCAACAATTTTCCCATTTTCTTTTATTGGGTCTACAAGTTGCAGCTCTGTATAGTAGGTTTCATCAGGAACAGAATACCAACCTTCATACTCATCTAAATAAATATCACCTTGTTCAACTAACTGAGCAAATATTTTTTCAACAACTACCTTATGTCGGTCTTCTGTTGTACGTATAAAATCATCATAAGAAATATCCATCTTTCCCCAAAGTTGTTTAATTCCATCTACAATCTCATCAACATATTGCTGAGGTGTCACATTTGTTTCTTCAGCTTTTCGTTGAATTTTTTGTCCATGTTCATCTGTTCCAGTTAAATACCTGACATCATAGCCACGCATCCTTTTATAACGGGCCATAGCATCTCCAGCCACAGTCGTATAAGCATGTCCAATATGTAGTTTTCCACTTGGATAATAAATTGGAGTGGTAATATAAAATGTTTTTTGTTGATTCTCCATTATGTAACCTCCTATATATAAGAAAAACGCAAGCGCCTTGTTCAGTCCCATGGGGCTGGGCGCTAGTGCTAGATACAAAAACTTTTGCCTTGCCTTACTTTATTAAAAACGCCCTCGCCCCTAAGGACGAGAGCGATATGTAAATACTACTATGTCAATGGACGATTTTCATTCATACATACATCCATCACAAAAATATTCATACTCCCTTTATGATACCATCTTAGCCTCTAATATCAAATAAATATACATTAAGAATTGAGATTTCTATCATTCGACATTAATTTCGACAAACTAATAGGATTTTTGTCGAAATTAATTAAGCTATTGTAAAGGGCTAGACGTGAAATATGGACTTTCAAGGGGACAAGTTGAACATTAATTTTGGAATTTTTATTTCCATATTTAGGTTTAATTTCAATGTTTTAGGGGTAGTTATCCTTAAAAACCTTATTATTTAAAGGTTTAAAATAACTCCCCTATTTTTTTACATGGAAATTTAAATAAAAGGATTGACGATTATTGGAAACACTGTTATGCTAAAAAAGCAAATCAGTTTTTGTCGAATATTGACGAAGTATGAACCTAAACACATAGAGAATGTCAAATTTTGAGAGGAGATTATAAATATATGAAATCTACTGGAATTGTACGTAAAGTTGATGAGCTAGGTCGTGTTGTAATTCCGATCGAACTACGTCGCACATTAGGAATTGCAGAGAAAGATGCTTTAGAAATTTATGTTGATGACGAAAAAATCATCCTTAAAAAATATAAACCAAACATGACATGTCAAGTTACTGGTGAAGTTTCTGATGATAACTTAGCTTTAGCAAACGGCAAATTAGTATTAAGCCGTGAAGGTGCAGAACAAATTTTAGCAGAAATTCAAAACCAACTTGTTCAAAAATAATAAAAAAGGGATCTGACTCCTCCACCTGGGAACCCGAGTCAGATCCCTTTTCTTTAATTTTCATCAATATGATATGCCTGATATACGTCCCTTTTCTGAATATTTCTTTCAATGGATACTTGTTTAATAGCTTCTTTAGAAGATAAATTCTGCTTTATATAATGTTCTACATGATCCTTTATAGACATTTGATCCCACCAGACTTCTACTATTGAATGTTCTTCTTCATTCGACCCTTCAATAATGATACAAAATTCTCCGCGAACTTCATTTTCTTCCGACCACTTTATTACTTCATCGATTGTTCCGCGAATAAATTCTTCAAATTTCTTCGTTAATTCTCTTGATAAGCAGATTGAACGATTCCCAAAATACTCATGCATAAGTTGTAACGTATCCTTTAGTCGATGTGGTGACTCGTACAAGATAATCGTTTCTTTTCGATTCCGCAACATTTCTAATTGGTGTTTTTTTTCCTTTTTTTGTCGATCTAGAAATCCGAAGAAATAAAAAGGCTGGGGAGTTATTCCAGATGCAATTAGTGCCGTTAATGCAGCATTTGCACCTGGTAAAGGAATAACACTGCCCCCTAAGGCAAGTACCTGTTTCACTAATTCACTGCCTGGATCTGAAATCGTAGGCATTCCCGCATCACTTATGAGAGCAATATTTTTTTTCTGCTGCAAATAGTCAAGTACACGATGACCACTTGTTTCCTTATTATGTTCATGGTAACTAAAAATCGGAGTGTCTATTTCAAAGTGATTGCATAGCTTTTTTGACTGTCTAGTATCCTCAGCTGCAATAAGATCAACCTCTTTTAGGATCTTGATTGCACGGAATGTCATATCCTCTAAATTTCCAATTGGTGTTGGAACTAAGAATAAATCACCTAATTCTTTCTCTACATTATGAAAGCTTTTTTGTTGTTTTAACATCCCTTCACCCTTTTTCATGATCTGGATGACCATTTATGTATTGTTCTTTTGCTTTTCTTGATAGCTTTTTAAAAGATATTTCCATTTTTAACGCTTCACTTTTCGTTTCAAATTCTTCAGAATACAATAGTCTAACAGGTGTTCTTCCCCTCGTATATTTTGCCCCTTTACCATCATTATGTTTTTTTAAGCGTTGGTTGATATCAACGGTATAACCTGCATAAAAGCTCCCATCACTACATTCCAAAACATAAAAATAGTGACAAGTCTGTTTCATCATCTTATTCTCCTAGAGTGGTGATTATGTTCCCATTTAGTACTATTTAATTGCTGCACCGGTCCCTTTATCTCCATATAATATCGTCCGAATTTCATTTGTATATTCATTTTCATGATTATAAACAAAGATTGGTGGTAACACCTTTAAATCACTTCCGCCACCTTTAATTCCTTCTACTAATAATGTATTTGCTTCTTTTCCCTGTTTAGGATAAACAAGCTGAATACGCTTTGGCTCAACTCCATATTTTCTCATCAGTTCTACGATATCTACAAGCCTTCCTGGTCTATGAACGAGGGCTATTTTCCCTCCTTGCTTCACAAGTTGACTGCTAGCTTTAATGACATCCTCTAAAGTACAAAGAATTTCATGTCTTGCAATAGCAAAGTGTTCATTTAAATTTTGCTTATGTTTTTGTTGAGAAGTAAAATATGGCGGGTTACATGTTACAACATCAAATTTTCCGAATCCAAGCTCTTTGGGCATATCCTTAAGATCACCATGGATCATTTCCAATTGATGCTCTAGTTTATTATAAGCAATACTTCTAATTGCCATATCATACAATCTCTCTTGGATCTCAACCCCATGTACCTTCCCTTTTGTTCTTGTACTTAAGAGTAAAGGAATAATTCCATTGCCTGAACACAAATCAATGATATTTCCCTTTTGGATCGGCATATAGGCAAATTTAGCAAGTAAAACCGCATCTAAAGAAAACGAAAATACGGTTGGACTTTGAATGATTTTGAGATCTTCTGCTAATAAATAATCTAATCTTTCATCACCAATTAAATTAACCATTCTTAATAACTCCTTTAATTGAAAAGCCAAGGTACCTCACTTCGGGACAAGCATGAGATGAACCTGCCGAAGGTTATACAACATGACTAAAGCTTCTACCGCCCTAGCATTTACTATACCAGATGTCGCTTAGACTAGACAGAAAACGAAAGATAAAACGATAACGATTATAAAAATCTGGTTTAATTTTGCCTTAGCTTCATAAAAAAAACTGACACATAATGTTCCTCTAAGGTATTACTAGAGGGCAACCATCATGAGTCAGCCGTATTACTTCTTAGTTAAAAATGATAAGCAAAATAAACAATCTCCATCTTTTCTGATGCTGCCATAATGTAGATTACAAATATGGAAGCCTTCTTGATACAATCTTGCTAAGTTATCGTACCCTTCACCTATATCAAGTGAATGTTGTTTCGTTTGCTCGGTTTCTTTTGATTTTGGATTCATTATTTTTTCTGTATTTGTATTCGCAAACGTAGAGTCTAGTCTTCGGCGTAAGTTTTCATTTTCAATTTTCAAATGATGATTCTCTTCAATGAGTTCTCCAAGATGCTGCTTTAACTCACCTAATTGAGAGTATAAAGATCCTATTTGTTCTTCCATACTGCTGACAGATTCAAATATCTCTTTTTTATCCACTTGTTCCACCTCATCAATCTGTGGATTGCATTGGAACAACGCCTTCTTTTTGCAATTCATCCCAAGTATATTCTACCACACGATCTTGTCCAACTAGATTCACCTGAATAATTTGCTCTAATATATTAAGACCAATCACTTTTCCTAACCCATCAGGAGTACCGATCATTTCACCTACATCTGGCAATAATTCTTTTGCAGACTCGTACTCATCGTTTTCATATTTTAAACAGCACATTAAACGTCCGCATAAGCCGGAAATTTTCGTTGGGTTTAATGAAAGGTTTTGGTCCTTCGCCATTTTAATAGAAACAGGCTCAAAATCACCTAAGAATGTTGAACAACACAGCATTCGACCACATGGTCCAATTCCACCTAACATCTTAGCTTCATCACGAACACCTATTTGTCTAAGCTCTATTCGCGTTTTAAAAATAGCTGCAAGATCTTTTACTAGCTCTCGAAAGTCGACTCGTCCATCTGCTGTAAAATAAAAGATGACCTTATTTCGGTCAAATGTATATTCTACATCGACTAACTTCATATCTAAACCATGCTCAGAAACTTTCTTTTGACACACATGATAAGCTTCTGCTGCTGCATCTTGATTCTCTTGAACCATTAAACGGTCCTTTTCATCTGCAAGTCGAATGACTTTTTTTAAAGGTAATACAACATCATTCTCCTCGACTTTTTTATTGTTTAAAACGACTTTACCGTATTCAATTCCGCGAATTGTCTCTACAATAACGAAGTCGTCATCCTCTATATGAAAACCATTAGGGTCGAAATAATAAATTTTGCCCGCTTTTTTAAAACGAACACCTACAACATCGTACAAACTTATCCCTCCTGCAATGTTAAAACCAATTGTTCCATCAATAATTGTGGATTTACATTGGCCTGAAGCTTTTTTTTAGCCTCTAAAATAGAAGTCATCTTCTCAGTCACACTTCTTTGTGTCATTTGAAGGGCATGCTGCGTTAATTGTTGGATTAAGTCTTGATAAACGACTTGTTCCTCATTTCCTAATTGTATCGCTAAAACATCTTTATATATATATAATAACAGGTCTAAGCCCGTTTCTTGTTTTTCCTTATCATTAAAGTGACTCATCCACTCTGTATGAATATACAGTGGCGCTTGTCCTGTTCTGTTGATTACAGCCTCATACAATTTTATCACTTTCAATCTTGCCTGTGCAAACCAATCATCATTGGCAATTTCGATTGCAGCTTCTGTATCATTTGTTAGCTGTGAAACTAATGCAGCTATATGCTTAGAAATATTTGCTGCAATAAGTGTTTCTTGAATGGCGATAGGCTGCAATGGTTGAAACGATATTAATTGACACCGGGATAGTATCGTATTTAATATTTTATGATACTGTTCAGTTATCAAAATTGCAATTGTATTCGCATTTGGTTCTTCTAAGAATTTTAATAAACTATTTGCTGCATTTACCGTCATCTTATCAGCATGGATAATCATATAAAGCTTTTTATTTGATTCCACACCTGTTTTGGAAAACTCCTCTTGCAAAGCCTGAATTTGTCCTTTCTTGATCGACAATCCATCAGGCTCAACAATATGAACATCCGGATGATTACCTGAATCTATTCGCTTACAATTTTTACAGCTATTACAAGGTGCATATTCTATTAGATTTTCACAAAAGAAACTTTTCGCTAAAAGAAAGCCGATGTCTCGTTTGCCAGTCCCTTTCTTTCCTTCAAATAAATACGCATGTGCTAAACGATTTCTTTTAATGCTATTTTCTATAAGCTTACTGACACGCGGCTGATATGACGTTACATCTTGCCAATTTTTAACCATTTACACTCATCACTCTCTACGTATATAGGTTAATAAGTAGTCCTTTAATCTCACCTATTTTTGCTAGTACATTTATCATTGAGCTTTCTTTCCTTACAATTTCCTCTGCTAACTCGCTTAGTGACTGATCAACTTGCTCAACAATTTTTAAAGACCGACTATTTCCATAGTGATCCCAGCTTCTTGACTGCTTCATGCTCATTCCATATTCCACAGCCTCATTAATAAATTTCTTAACCAATAACTTATATTTTGAGAGATCGCTAAAATTTCTAGATTTGGCAAGGCGCCTTCCAACATCTTCAATGTTAACAAGTAATTTATTCAATTGATCCAATTGAAGTTTATTCCCCTGTTGAACCATTAAACTCTGGAATCCTTTAGAAGAAATTTGAGCAGCTTTTTGCTCTTGACCTCGTTTATCTAATGTTGAACGTAAATCTTGACTGATTTTCATAAAAACCCCCGTGAAAAAATCGCCACTAACTTCATGCCGGAGAAATTCTATCGTTTTAAAGAAAAACTTCTAAAAATGGTGAAATTGCTCTACAGGGAGGACAAAAACAGTTGCCCCGCCAACCTCAACTTCTACAGGATATGGAATAAAGGAATCGGCATTTCCTCCCATAGGTGAGACAGGTGCAATAAGTTTCTCTCTCGATTTACAATTATCCTTAATGATCTGTAGGGCCTTATCAACTCTTATGTCTTGTGTACCTATCATAAATGTCGTATTACCAGATTTAAGGAATCCACCTGTACTAGATAATTTTGTTACCCGGAAATTATGTTCTGTTAGAGCATTCAATAGTTTATTACTATCTTGGTCCTGTACGACTACAATAATTAATTTCATATTGAGTTGCCTCCCTTTATTGTAACATGTTCATCATAGTGAATCATTGCATGTTTAATGGTAAATTAGTGCCAAAATTCGTTTAAAAGTGGAGATGTTCTTTCAACACATTCTTCACATCCTGTAAAACTTTATCAATTGCTTGATTAGCATTGATAACAACAATTCTTTCCTGGAAGCTACTTATTACTTTCTCATACCCTTCTTGAACCTTGTTATGAAAGGATATGTCTTCTAAATCAAGTCGATTAATCTCTCTTCCTTTATTTTTCGCTATTCTTTTAAGTCCAGTTTTTGGATCAATTTTAAAATATAAGGTCAAGTCAGGCATAAAACCATTAATAGCAAATTCATTTATTGAAAATACCTCATCAATTCCAATTCCTCTTGCATAACCTTGGTATGCCAGGGAACTATCGATAAATCTATCACAAAATACATGTTTACCATTATTAATGGAAGGAATCACTTTCTCAACAAGATGTTGTCTTCTTGCTGCTGCATAAAGAAGTGCTTCTGTTCTAGAATCCATTTCTGTATGCTCTTTATTCAAAATTACTTCGCGAATTTTCTCTGCTATATGAATGCCACCAGGTTCCCTAGTAAAAACTGCATCAATCCCAGACTCATTTATATCCTTCACTAGCATTTCTAATACCGTTGTCTTGCCAGCTCCGTCAGGGCCTTCAAATGTTATAAATTTCCCCTTCAAAATACTCACCTTCATTTCATATAGATTGCTATTTTACCTTGTCGAATATGATCGTCACCTTGAATCTTAATACCAGACTCCATTAATTCCTTTAATTCTTCAATCATAGCAGATGTAATTGTTTCACCAATTACGATAAATGGTATTCCGGGCGGATATGGAATAATTGACTCAGCTGAATAACAATCAATTGCCTCATCAAGTGCTACTAATTTCTTTTCACACGTTTTCAAGTATGAAAAAGATTTTTCTAATGGTTGAATTTTGCTAGTATGACTAGATATTGTATGAACTCGACTGTTTTGAGCAGATCGAGGGAGGGAAGTTACCTTTTTGTTGATTGTTTCCAGTTCATTTATTATTCCCCTTTTATGATCCAATGGCAAGATAAACAACAAGTTCTCTGAGTCAGCCAGTTCAGCATAAATATGTTGAGATTCAAAAAAATCCTGAAGAGCAAACCCAGATAGTCCACTTCTTGAATGGATGGTAACCTTTAACGGATCGGTTTTCACCAACTTATCTTTTGATTCGGTAATCTCTATTTCATTAAAAGAATTTAATTGCTTCTTAAAATCTTCTACTACTTCTAAAATTTCAAACTGCTTGTCTTCCCTCTTAATATTTTCAAGATAAGCTCTTGCTAAATCTAGTGATACCATGATCGGATAAGAAGGACTGCTGCTTTGCAAAACAGATAAATAAAACTCAAGCTTTTCCTTATCAACTAATTTACTATTCATATGTAAATAGGAGCCCATTGTCATAGCTGGTAACGTTTTGTGAGCAGAATGTACAACAATATCTGCACCCGCCTGTATTGCAGAAATAGGAAATTGATTTCCCGCTATAAAATGAGCACCATGTGCTTCATCAACAAGTACAGGAATGTTGTGCTTATGTGCTAATTGAATAATATGACTCAAATCTATCGTTAACCCATAATAATTTGGGTTAGTTAAAATCAAAGCTTTAGCCTGCGGATATCTGCTTATTGCTTCCTTAATCGTTTCCATTTCAACATAGGAAGGAACATGATACTCATTATCTACTTTCGGAGATAAAAAAACAGGAGTAGCCCCAGCTAATTGTATTCCATTAATAATAGATTTATGTGAATTTCGTTGGACTAGTACCACATCATTTTCTTGACAGCATGTGAGGATCATCGCTAGATTTCCGACTGTTGAACCGTTAACTAAAAAGTATGAGTTTTGCACACCATATAAATTGGCTGTTAACTGCTGTGCCTTGGCAATCGCTTCAACAGGATGATGCAAATCATCTAATCCGGTCAGTTCCGTAACATCATAAGGTAAAATACCTTGATAGACTTGAGCAGCTTGTTGCAGAAATACAGTCCCATTTTTATGACCAGGTACATGCAAGGATAGTGGTTTCTTCTTTGTATGTTGCATGATCGCTGTAAAGAGGGGTGTTTCCATAGTAGATCATCGTCCTTTTATTTATATGAATAATTATAACAATACTTAACTTACTGAGTATATACTAGAGTCAATTTAAATTCCCCAATTCTTATCCACATGAAAAAAGACCAACTTTTCAGTTAGCCCTCTTTGAGAAAAAAGTATCTTATTATTCATCAGCACATACACAAGTGCCGATGTCTTATTACTGTATCTGCACGTTAAATCCCACTACTTTTAGACCAGGCGATATATGTGACACCAATTCTCATTATGAATATAATGGCGGATTTTTTACTCTTCTTAATTTTTCTAGATAATATTGATATTTTGGATCAGAAGTTTGTGTGTTCGTCATTTCTTTTTCACAATCTACACAAATAAAACTCGTATAAAGATGAATACCCGTCGACTTTTTCAAATCACATATGATACATATTTCCCCATTTAACTTTTGTAAACTATTAGAATTCATATTCTCCACCTCCATACTTTTTAGTTTGCCCGAATTCGTCTAATGTATACACAATTTAGAATTTATTAACTATTTTTTCATTACCTTATGATACGTTAACGGCTTTTGTGTTTGTCTAGGGAAAATACATAGCAACATATATCTCTATTAGTCTCTTTTTTACCTTGGAAAAGATTCACTCTCATATGGACTTACATTAGATTTGCTGTCTTCTGCGTTTCCTACTGCATTCTTGCTTCTCCCAAGCATCAGGCTAGTAGGTATATCTTATCTTTCGTTTCTTTTTTTAAATTGTATTATTTTTACTCAAATAAAAAAGACCAACATCTCTGTTGATCTTTTTCTTCTTACTTGGCAACGTCCTACTCTCACAAGGGGAAACCCCTAACTACCATCGGCGCTGAAGAGCTTAACTTCCGTGTTCGGCATGGGAACGGGTGTGACCTCTTCGCCATCGTCACCAAATAATATTAAGTTTGAAGGGATATTCCTTCAAAACTAGATAACGATTCACAATTCAATTCACTCAACTGAGTTTATACTCTTACATTGTCCAGCTCCAGAAGCCAAATCCTACGGTCATTTCACACTCTCCTGCGAAGTCAAAGTACGACTTCTTCTCGAGCGCTCCAATGCCCTATGGATTTAAGCGGGCTTCTTCCGCTTTTCTATTTAGGTTAAGTCCTCGATCGATTAGTATCAGTCAGCTCCACACGTCACCGCGCTTCCACCTCTGACCTATCAACCTGATCATCTTTCAGGGATCTTACTAGCTTACGCTATGGGAAATCTCATCTTGAGGGGGGCTTCATGCTTAGATGCTTTCAGCACTTATCCCTTCCGCACATAGCTACCCAGCTATGCCTTTGGCAAGACAACTGGTACACCAGCGGTGCGTCCATCCCGGTCCTCTCGTACTAAGGACAGCTCCTCTCAAATTTCCTACGCCCACGACGGATAGGGACCGAACTGTCTCACGACGTTCTGAACCCAGCTCGCGTACCGCTTTAATGGGCGAACAGCCCAACCCTTGGGACCGACTACAGCCCCAGGATGCGATGAGCCGACATCGAGGTGCCAAACCTCCCCGTCGATGTGGACTCTTGGGGGAGATAAGCCTGTTATCCCCGGGGTAGCTTTTATCCGTTGAGCGATGGCCCTTCCATGCGGAACCACCGGATCACTAAGCCCGACTTTCGTCCCTGCTCGACTTGTAGGTCTCGCAGTCAAGCTCCCTTGTGCCTTTACACTCTACGAATGATTTCCAACCATTCTGAGGGAACCTTTGGGCGCCTCCGTTACATTTTAGGAGGCGACCGCCCCAGTCAAACTGCCCACCTGACACTGTCTCCCAGCCCGATAAGGGCTGCGGGTTAGAATTTCAATACAGCCAGGGTAGTATCCCACCGACGCCTCCACCGAAGCTAGCGCTCCGGCTTCTCAGGCTCCTACCTATCCTGTACAAGCTGTACCAAAATTCAATATCAGGCTACAGTAAAGCTCCACGGGGTCTTTCCGTCCTGTCGCGGGTAACCTGCATCTTCACAGGTACTATAATTTCACCGAGTCTCTCGTTGAGACAGTGCCCAGATCGTTACGCCTTTCGTGCGGGTCGGAACTTACCCGACAAGGAATTTCGCTACCTTAGGACCGTTATAGTTACGGCCGCCGTTTACTGGGGCTTCGGTTCAAAGCTTCGCTTGCGCTAACCTCTCCCCTTAACCTTCCAGCACCGGGCAGGCGTCAGCCCCTATACTTCGCCTTGCGGCTTCGCAGAGACCTGTGTTTTTGCTAAACAGTCGCCTGGGCCTATTCACTGCGGCTTTTCGCAGGGCAAGCCCTGAAAAAGCACCCCTTCTCCCGAAGTTACGGGGTCATTTTGCCGAGTTCCTTAACGAGAGTTCTCTCGCTCACCTTAGGATTCTCTCCTCGCCTACCTGTGTCGGTTTGCGGTACGGGCACCTCTCACCTCGCTAGAGGCTTTTCTTGGCAGTGTGGAATCAGGAACTTCGGTACTATATTTCCCTCGCCATCACAGCTCAGCCTTTACGACAACGGGATTTGCCTCGTTGTCAGCCTAACTGCTTGGACGCGCTAATCCAACAGCGCGCTTACCCTATCCTTCTGCGTCCCCCCATTGCTCAAATGGTGAGGAGGTGGTACAGGAATTTCAACCTGTTGTCCATCGCCTACGCCTTTCGGCCTCGGCTTAGGTCCCGACTAACCCTGAGCGGACGAGCCTTCCTCAGGAAACCTTAGGCATTCGGTGGAGGGGATTCTCACCCCTCTTTCGCTACTCATACCGGCATTCTCACTTCTAAGCGCTCCACTAGTCCTTCCGGTCTAGCTTCACAGCCCTTAGAACGCTCTCCTACCATTGTTCGTAAGAACAATCCACAGCTTCGGTGATACGTTTAGCCCCGGTACATTTTCGGCGCAGAGTCACTCGACCAGTGAGCTATTACGCACTCTTTAAATGGTGGCTGCTTCTAAGCCAACATCCTGGTTGTCTAAGCAACTCCACATCCTTTTCCACTTAACGTATACTTTGGGACCTTAGCTGGTGGTCTGGGCTGTTTCCCTCTTGACTACGGATCTTATCACTCGCAGTCTGACTCCTGAACATAAGTCTTTGGCATTCGGAGTTTGACTGAATTCGGTAACCCGATGGGGGCCCCTAGTCCAATCAGTGCTCTACCTCCAAGACTCTCAATTTCAAGGCTAGCCCTAAAGCTATTTCGGAGAGAACCAGCTATCTCCAAGTTCGATTGGAATTTCTCCGCTACCCACACCTCATCCCCGCACTTTTCAACGTGCGTGGGTTCGGGCCTCCATTCAGTGTTACCTGAACTTCACCCTGGACATGGGTAGATCACCTGGTTTCGGGTCTACGACCACGTACTCTTTCGCCCTATTCAGACTCGCTTTCGCTGCGGCTCCGTCTCATCAACTTAACCTTGCACGGGATCGTAACTCGCCGGTTCATTCTACAAAAGGCACGCCATTACCCATTAACGGGCTTTGACTACTTGTAGGCACACGGTTTCAGGATCTCTTTCACTCCCCTTCCGGGGTGCTTTTCACCTTTCCCTCACGGTACTGGTTCACTATCGGTCACTAGGGAGTATTTAGCCTTGGGAGATGGTCCTCCCTGCTTCCGACGGGATTTCACGTGTCCCGCCGTACTCAGGATCCACTCTGGAGGGAACGAAGTTTCAACTACAGGGTTGTTACCTTCTTTGACGGGCCTTTCCAGACCTCTTCATTTACTCCGTTCCTTTGTAACTCCGTATAGAGTGTCCTACAACCCCAAGAGGCAAGCCTCTTGGTTTGGGCTAATTCCGTTTCGCTCGCCGCTACTTGGGAAATCGCGTTTGCTTTCTCTTCCTCCGGGTACTTAGATGTTTCAGTTCCCCGGGTCTGCCTTTATCACCCTATGTATTCAGGTGAAAATACTACTCCATTACGAGCAGTGGGTTCCCCCATTCGGAAATCTCCGGATCAAAGCTTACTTACAGCTCCCCGAAGCATATCGGTGTTAGTACCGTCCTTCATCGGCTCCTAGTGCCAAGGCATCCACCGTGCGCCCTTAACAACTTAACCTTTGACATTAAAAATGTCATTTTAATCATTATTAAGAGAATCACTAAACTAAGCGTTTAAACTCAGTGAATTACTTGAATTGTTATCGTTATCTAGTTTTCAAGGAACATTGGTGGAGCCTAGCGGGATCGAACCGCTGACCTCCTGCGTGCAAAGCAGGCGCTCTCCCAGCTGAGCTAAGGCCCCGTTTTCTTTGAGATGGTGGGCCTAAATGGACTCGAACCATCGACCTCACGCTTATCAGGCGTGCGCTCTAACCAGCTGAGCTATAGGCCCATCTCTATGAATATATCATTGGAGAACAAAGTTCTCTCAAAACTAAACAAAAACCAAGTGTGCCTCATTTTCCTTAGAAAGGAGGTGATCCAGCCGCACCTTCCGATACGGCTACCTTGTTACGACTTCACCCCAATCATCTGTCCCACCTTAGGCGGCTGGCTCCTTACGGTTACCCCACCGACTTCGGGTGTTACAAACTCTCGTGGTGTGACGGGCGGTGTGTACAAGGCCCGGGAACGTATTCACCGCGGCATGCTGATCCGCGATTACTAGCGATTCCGGCTTCATGCAGGCGAGTTGCAGCCTGCAATCCGAACTGAGAATGGTTTTATGGGATTGGCTTGACTTCGCAGTCTTGCAGCCCTTTGTACCATCCATTGTAGCACGTGTGTAGCCCAGGTCATAAGGGGCATGATGATTTGACGTCATCCCCACCTTCCTCCGGTTTGTCACCGGCAGTCACCTTAGAGTGCCCAACTGAATGCTGGCAACTAAGATCAAGGGTTGCGCTCGTTGCGGGACTTAACCCAACATCTCACGACACGAGCTGACGACAACCATGCACCACCTGTCACCACTGTCCCCGAAGGGAAAGGTATATCTCTATACCGGTCAGTGGGATGTCAAGACCTGGTAAGGTTCTTCGCGTTGCTTCGAATTAAACCACATGCTCCACCGCTTGTGCGGGCCCCCGTCAATTCCTTTGAGTTTCAGTCTTGCGACCGTACTCCCCAGGCGGAGTGCTTAATGCGTTTGCTGCAGCACTAAAGGGCGGAAACCCTCTAACACTTAGCACTCATCGTTTACGGCGTGGACTACCAGGGTATCTAATCCTGTTCGCTCCCCACGCTTTCGCGCCTCAGTGTCAGTTACAGACCAGAAAGTCGCCTTCGCCACTGGTGTTCCTCCAAATCTCTACGCATTTCACCGCTACACTTGGAATTCCACTTTCCTCTTCTGCACTCAAGTTCCCCAGTTTCCAATGACCCTCCACGGTTGAGCCGTGGGCTTTCACATCAGACTTAAGAAACCACCTGCGCGCGCTTTACGCCCAATAATTCCGGACAACGCTTGCCACCTACGTATTACCGCGGCTGCTGGCACGTAGTTAGCCGTGGCTTTCTGGTTAGGTACCGTCAAGGTACCAGCAGTTACTCTGGTACATGTTCTTCCCTAACAACAGAACTTTACGACCCGAAGGCCTTCATCGTTCACGCGGCGTTGCTCCGTCAGACTTTCGTCCATTGCGGAAGATTCCCTACTGCTGCCTCCCGTAGGAGTCTGGGCCGTGTCTCAGTCCCAGTGTGGCCGATCACCCTCTCAGGTCGGCTACGCATCGTCGCCTTGGTGAGCCGTTACCTCACCAACTAGCTAATGCGCCGCGGGTCCATCTGTAAGTGATAGCCGAAGCCATCTTTCAATGTCGAACCATGCGGTTCGACATGTTATCCGGTATTAGCTCCGGTTTCCCGGAGTTATCCCAATCTTACAGGCAGGTTACCCACGTGTTACTCACCCGTCCGCCGCTAATCTTTGGGAGCAAGCTCCCTCAGATTCGCTCGACTTGCATGTATTAGGCACGCCGCCAGCGTTCGTCCTGAGCCAGGATCAAACTCTCCAATAAAGAGTTGATGTAGCTCATAATTTTGTACTTTATAGTACGTTGTTTTGTTAATCGAAATTAACGTTGGCACGCTTGGTTTTGTTTAGTTTTCAAAGAACTTTTTACATCGTCACCGAAGCGACTTAAATATAATATCATGTATCTTCATATTAAGTCAACGTTTTTTTTGTAAAAACTTTTTATTCAGTAGTCTCTCTTTCAGCGACGTTTATTAATATATCATCTCTATATATTAATGTCAACAAAAAAAACAAAACAAATGGTTAACCATTTGTTTTATCCAATAATCATTGTTTTAATAATGATCATAGCAGCCAAGCCAGGTAATCCTAAAATACCAGAAATGCTTGATGTTATAAAATTAATAGGTATGTGTATATCAAGGCTCGTACCAAAAGCATTTACTAAAAATAACATTAATGCTCCTATGATGATCCTTATAGATAACTTCCCTACCCATCTAAGTGGGCGAATTGGTGCGCCTGCAAATAAAAGAATTAAGATTAATCCTCCAAGGATTGAAAAAACGAGAATTGGATCCACTTTCATCACTCTCTTTCATATCTCTAATAGTAAATAAATATGAAAGGAGTGAAAAAATAGAACAAGCTTATTAGTAAATATGTAAGTAATGCTTTTCCTTACAAGCGCCATTTCCGACTAAATTCCTCGTACTTTTTGAAAGAAGTTTATATTCTCCCGATTTTAATATTGCGGTTTTTTGCTTCTTTTAACAAAAAGAAATATTTTGCTTCCGCAATCTTTAATTCATAAAGTACTTGTGAAGAGGGTTCAACACTTTTATCAACGAGTTGTTTTTGCCGATTCCACTCTTTTTTCATATTGAGTAAATTCTGTACTAATTGTTGGTCATATTGATTCCTTAACCAACCCTTTCGGCGAAAAAGCAATGTTAACCCTCCCTTGCCATACATTTATAGGTAATAATAGGTCCTTACTTATTGTTAAGTGATTCTAGCATTCTAAATCTTCCTGAATGGAGATATCACGCTATAGTTCTCTTCTTCCTTCTAAGGCTTTAGATAAAGTCACTTCATCTGCATATTCTAAGTCTCCGCCTACAGGTAAACCATGTGCAATTCTTGTTAATTTAATTCCTGATGGTTTTAATAATCTAGAAATGTACATAGCTGTCGCTTCTCCCTCAATATTAGGATTAGTAGCCAGAATGACTTCTTGAATCACATCATCTTGAAGTCTTTTTAATAACTCAGGTATTTTAATATCTTCAGGTCCAATTCCATCCATTGGTGAGATAGCACCATGCAATACATGATATAAGCCATTGTATTCTTTCATTTTCTCCATAGCAATAACATCCTTGGGATCTTGAACAACACAAACTAAACTTTTATCACGTCGTACATCCTCACAAATATAGCAAGGATCTTGATCTGTTATATGTCCACAAACAGAACAATAAGATAGGTTTCGTTTCGCATTAACTAGAGCCTTTGCAAAGTCTAATACCACATCTTCTTTCATGTTTAGGACAAAAAAAGCCAGACGAACGGCCGTTTTCGGTCCAATTCCTGGCAATTTCATAAAGCTATCAATTAGCTTTGATATCGGTTCAGGATAATGCATGATTAATCCTCCTAGAACATTCCCGGTAAATTCATTCCTTTTGTAAATTGACCCATTGTATCATTTGTTAAGTCATCCATTTTTTTCAATGCATCATTTGTTGCCGCTAATACTAAATCTTGTAACATCTCGATATCTTCCGGATCTACTACTTCTTCTTTAATATTAACTTCCACTAATTCTTTTTGGCCATTAACAATAACAGTAACCATTCCGCCGCCGGCTGTTCCCTCAACTGTTTTTACAGCAAGTTCCTCTTGAGCCTTTGCCATATCTTTCTGCATTTTTTGCATTTGTTTCATCATTTTTTGCATGTTGCCCATTCCGCCGCCACGCATCATATTTCATTCCTCCAAACATTAGTCTTTTATTTCAATTAAGTCATTACCTACTAATTTTATTGCCTCTGCAATAATCGGATCTTCTTCTACATCTTGCTGTGTATCATCTTGATCTTTTTGATTTCGTAGGAAGTCCTCTCTTATTTTAACCCAATCATGTTCAGGAACGCCAACCATTTCCAAACTTTTACCCGTTATTTCTTGTAAAATTTGTTCTAAATTTGTTCGAACATTGTTATTGTTTTCCGCAACCATTTTACAATGAATTTCAAACTTAAATTTAAGTACAAAGGCAGTTTCAGAAGCTGCAACTGGTTCACTATCATTTAATAAAGCAGCATGTGATACTTTATTTTGTCTTTTAAGTAAATCTAAGAGCTCTCCCCAGCGACCTTTAATGACTTCTAAATCTTTTCTTCTAGCAACTTTAAGAATTTCCTGTATTCTTCCTTCAGGTGTTTTATAACCACTTTTCATCGATCTTTGTTTTGGCTCATTTGATGCTGAAGCCTGTTGCTGTGGAGCCGAAATACCTTGCTGCTTTAATTTGTTTAATTCAGATTGTAAATTTGTTATCTTTTCTAGCAATGAATTGTATTCCTCTTGTTGGAAATGTGATGATGCAGGTGAATGCTGACATAGCTTCACAAATGCAATTTCCAAAAAGATCCTCGGATGATTAGTCCATTTCATTTCTTGTTGGCTCTTACTTAATGTTTCAATGATCTCATATATATCACTTGCTGGTATTTTTTCAGCAAGAAATGTAAATTTTTCATCTACAGTAACTCGTTCTAAAACATCCTCTAATGTTGGTGCAGTTTGATATAACAGCATATCTCGATAATAGTAGGTAAGATCTTCAATAAATCTTGCGGGATCCTTCCCTTGATACATTACCTGATCTAAAGCTTGCAGGGCTCCTGTTGCATCCTTTTCCTGAATTGCTTCAGCAATCTTTCCAAGGAACCCTTGTGATACGGCCCCAGTGATAAGTAATGCCTCTTCTACTCTTACTCTCTCATCACTATAGGATATCGCTTGATCTAGGAGGCTAAGGGCATCACGCATTCCTCCATCTGCTGCTCTAGCGATAACATCTAAAGCAGTTTCTTCAACATCAACATGCTGATTATGTATAATTTCCTTCATTCTTCCCACTATAGCTGAAGCTGTTATTCGACGAAAATCAAACCTTTGACAGCGAGAGATAATCGTTAAGGGAATTTTATGCGGCTCTGTCGTTGCTAAAATAAAAATGACATGCTTCGGTGGTTCTTCAAGTGTTTTTAAAAGTGCATTAAACGCTCCAATTGATAACATATGAACTTCATCGACAATATATACTTTATACTGTACAGATGAAGGGGCATATTTCACTTTGTCGCGTATATCTCTAATTTCATCAACACCATTATTAGAAGCAGCATCAATTTCAATAACATCTGATATTGAGCCATTTGTAATCCCTTTACATGCTGCACATTCGTTGCATGGTTCAGCTACTGGAGCCTTTTCACAGTTTACTGCTTTAGCAAATATTTTTGCAGCACTTGTTTTTCCTGTCCCTCGTGGTCCTGAAAAAAGGTATGCATGGGAGAACTTATTTTGTAGCAGGGCATTTTGTAGCGTTTTAGTGATATGTTCTTGTCCAACCACATCATAAAATACTTGTGGTCGATAAACACGATATAATGCTTGATAACCCACGAAAACGCCCCCTTTTTTCTTCATCTACTTTATTATACCAACCAAAAATCGTTTTAAAAAGTGTGTGTTTAACTTCCAATTGATTTTTATCTCTTTCTTATCAGGCTGTACACCTCATCTCAGGAATTTGAGATTTGTGACTTTCCATTCAGACAAAAGCCAATGTGGTGGCGTCTAAACGTGATAAGCACAGCTATGTATTTACATCCAACACAAAAACTCACCCTTAAAAAGAGTGAGTCATTATTTTAAAATTAACTGCCGTGCACCTTCCTTCGATTAGCTACCATAGGCGTTACTCAAGCAGTTAGCTCGGCCCAGGCAACCCTGCGGCACATGGGAGCTTCCACTTAATGCTGCTTCCTTCCGGACCTGACATGGTTCATGGATTCCCATTGCGCAGGACCCAGGCTTCAACGCCACTTACTTGAGGCAGCCCTACAGTAAACTAACCTCTAGAAGGGATTCGGCCTCGCTAGAGCGGATTGCGAGTACAGGGCACCGCTACCTCCCCGCTTAGCACGGCAAAATTGATACCATATTTAGTTGCGTCGTTAAGTACGACACATGTATTAGTATATAACCTTCTCACATAAAATGCAATGTTTACTCATCGTAAGTTTTTTCCATTAATCCTTGTTTTTCTTTTTCCGTTCTCTTAATGATCTAAAGAAAGTACTAAGCATCGTACTACATACTTCTTCTTCAACACCACTCGTCACTTCAACTTGGTGATTAAATCGTTCCTCTTGCAATAAATTCATCAAAGTGCCTGCACAGCCGCCTTTTGGATCGAACGCTCCATATACAACCCGTTTTATTCTAGATAAGACAATGGCACCTGCACACATCGGACACGGCTCCAATGTTACATACAATGTTGCCTCCTCTAATCTCCATGTTCCTAGAGCTTTACATGCCTCATCAATAGCTAAAATTTCTGCATGTGCAATTGACCGCTGATCTTTTTCTCGTAAATTAAACGCAGAAGAAACGATCTTTCCATCCATGACAATTACAGCACCAATTGGCACTTCACCTATTTCCTGGGCCTTTTTAGCTTCTTCAATGGCCAAGTTCATAAAATACTCATCATTATCCATTACTATATGCCCCTTATATAATCTACTAATAGTTACAACCAAATTGGAAAAGCAGAAGTACTTTGCTAAGACCTCATTATAAGATTAATCAACTTCCGCATAATAATAAATCAAATCCTTCGAATATTAATTTCAAAATAAGTATAATTCATTTTATAAATTGAATGACTTCTTATTATTACATAAATCTATCTTAACGGTAGAACAAAACCATATGTAATGACAAATATGATCATTTTTTAATTCATTTAAAGGAGATACGTTATGGAAAAGCAACCAAAACAAGCACTTCTTATTATTGATATGATTAATGATTTTCAGTTCGATTATGGCCCTGAGTTAGCAAAGCAAACAGAAGATATCTCACATAAAATTTTTTCTTTAAAAAAGAAAATGAAAACATTAGGCAATCCGATTATATATGTTAATGACCATTATGAACTATGGCAGGCAGATTTTAAAAAGATTGCTGAAACATGCAAAAATCCTTTGAATGAAAACATTATCCATACTATTTTTCCAGAAGACGATGAGTACTTCTTAATTAAACCAAAACACTCCGCTTTTTATGGCACTGCCTTAAACACTCTTCTTTATAACTTAGAAATAAAAGAGTTAATCATCACTGGAGTTGCTGGTAATATTTGTGTATTATTCACCGCGAATGATGCTTATATGAGAGGCTATGATATCATTATTCCTTCTGATTGCATTGCTTCTAATACAGAAGAAGATAATGCGTTTGCCTTAAAAATGATGAAAAAAACACTTAAAGCCACAATTACGACTAGTGAAAATATAATTATTTAACATGTACAGTGTCCCCTTATCATATGATGTACAAAATACATATAATAAGGAGGACAATCATGCAAATACATATTGTCCAACAGGGACAAACATTGAATGGAATAGCACAAGCTTACAGTACAACTCCTCAAGAAATTATTAGGACAAATGAAATTCCAAATCCAAATAATTTAGTAATTGGTCAAGCAATTGTCATTCCAATCAAGGGAAGTTTTTATTGGGTTAAACCGGGTGATAGCTTATACACAATCGGGCAAAGATTCGGCTTTTCCCCAAGTGAATTAGCGAGAATTAATAATATCCCTTTAAATCAGCCACTTTCAATTGGGTATAGACTGTACTTACCTGATAAACCAAAAAGATCAGCTGAAACAAACGCATATATTGAACCAAGAGGTACTAGTGTGTCTCCAAATTTAGAACAATCCGCACGAGAGGCAGCACCTTACTTAACATACCTCGGCCCATTTAGCTTTCAAATACAAAGAGACGGTACTTTAAAAGAACCATTACTAAATAACTTTCGACAAATCGCTGATCAAAACAATGTCACATTAATGATGGCAATTACCAATCTTGAAAATGATCAATTTAGCGATGAGCTTGGAAGAATTGTATTAACAAACATGGATATTCAAAATAAGCTTTTAGATAATATTGTGGCAACAGCAAAGAAATATGGATTCCGTGACATCCATTTTGATATGGAATTTTTAAGACCGCAGGATCGCGAGGCATATAACCAATTTTTAAGGAAAGCGAAACAGAGATTTAGCCGAGAAGGCTGGTTACTGTCTACAGCATTAGCTCCTAAAACAAGAGCAGATCAACCGGGGCGTTGGTATGAGGCACATGATTATAGAGCGCACGGTGAAATTGTCGATTTTGTTGTCATCATGACATATGAGTGGGGATATAGCGGAGGACCACCTATGGCTGTTTCACCTATCGGGCCTGTAAGAGATGTACTTGAATACGCCGTTTCTGAAATGCCTAGCCGTAAAATTATGATGGGTCAGAACCTATATGGGTATGACTGGACATTACCATTCGTTCCAGGCGGACAATTTGCAAAGGCTGTAAGCCCACAACAAGCTATCCAATTAGCTAGCAGATATAATGTACCAATACAGTATGATTATAATGCACAAGCTCCTCACTTTAATTATACGGATGAAAATGGTAAGCAGCATAAGGTTTGGTTTGAGGACGCAAGATCTATTCAAGCGAAGTTTGATTTAATAAAGGAGCTCAACTTACGAGGTATTAGTTATTGGAAGCTTGGTTTAGCTTTCCCGCAAAACTGGTTGTTAATTTCAGATAATTTTGAGGTAGAAAAGAAAGAATGAACACGGACGGATCTGAATTTTTTCAGATCCGTTTTATTGTGTTATTTATGTATCCATTCTTATATAAATACTGGAAATACAAAGATTCATGCAATTCACCCCTCAAAAATCTATAAGCTGTGGTAAAATGAATTTTGTCGATTTTTAAAAAGATAAAAATTTAAGTCTTTTATAAGTAGTTTTCGTTTACCTTAAAGCGCCTAACCCAGATGCACTAAATCAAGTGCAGCAAGTGCGACATGACGTCGCATTTTGAACTGCCCCTGATGTTATCGGTCTGTTCGAGGGCGCTTGCGCTTTTCTTGAGTGTATTGTTTTAAAGGAGGACCCATCATTATGAACACACCCTTCATCACTGTAGAGGGCCCGATTGGCGTTGGAAAAACTTCATTGTCAAAGGCAATTGCTGATTATTACCAATTTCATTTATTAAAAGAAATTGTTGATGAAAATCCCTTTCTAGGAAAGTTCTACTCAAACATTGAAGAATGGAGCTTCCAAACTGAAATGTTTTTCCTGTGCAATCGGTTTAAACAATTAGAGGATATTAATAAACAATACCTGCAGATGAATAAATCAGTCATAGCAGATTATCATATTTATAAAAATCTCATCTTTGCAAAGCGCACGTTAAAAAAGGAACAGTATGATAAGTATTTAAAAATTTATGATATCTTAACTGAAGATATGCCTAAACCAAATCTCATTATTTACTTAAACGCTAGTCTTGAAACACTTCTTAAGCGTATTGCTAAAAGAGGTCGAGAGATTGAGCGTAATATTGATCCAAAATATCTTCTTCAGTTATCTGAAGACTACGAAGTCGCTATGACACAATGGGAAAAAGAAAATCCTTCAATTCCTGTTTTAAGGTTCAATGGAGATACTATGGATTTTATACAAAATCCAAGTGATTTAACGTATATTTTAAATACATTGGATCAGTTTTTGCATAAAGGAGCAAGTACAAATGAATTTACGAGATAAATATAATATTCCTAAAAACGCCGTGATTACCATTGCTGGTACAGTTGGTGTAGGAAAGTCAACAATGACAAATGCCATAGCTAAAGCATTAGATTTCAAGACATCTTTTGAAAAAGTGGACTCAAATCCTTATTTAGATAAATTTTATGCTGATTTTGAGCGTTGGAGTTTTCATTTACAAATTTATTTTCTAGCAGAGCGTTTTAAAGAGCAGAAAAAAATATTTGAATATGGCGGAGGCTTTATTCAAGATCGCTCAATTTATGAAGACACAGGAATATTCGCTAAAATGCACTATGAAAAAGGAACAATGTCTGAAGTAGATTATGAAACTTACACGAACCTATTTGATGCAATGGTGATGACTCCTTATTTTCCACATCCTGATCTCCTTATTTACCTTGAGGGAAGCTTAGACGATATTTTATCAAGAATTAAAATGCGCGGGCGTCCAATGGAACAACAAACCCCAATTGAATATTGGGAAGAAATGCATCAGCGTTATGAGCATTGGATCAATAATTTTAATGCTTGTCCAGTTTTACGAATCAATATAAATGACTATGATATTATGACGAATGAACAAACAGTAGAACCAATTATCGAACGGATCGGTCATTTTATTGAGCAAACAAGATTACTAAAAAAATAAGAGGCTTGTCTCATCGCTTTGTCTACTTACCCTTGTTGTAGGCTCAAACGATGAGGCCGCCTCTTTTTTATGTATAATAAAATAAATGTGGACAAAAAAAATCACTACATGAAATGTAGCGATTTTATCAATCTCCCATATTTTATGCGCTAAATATGAGATTTAAATTTAAAATTATGGAGGAGGAAGGGGGATTCGAACCCCCGCGGGCTTTGACACCCCTGTCGGTTTTCAAGACCGATCCCTTCAGCCGGACTTGGGTATTCCTCCGTATTGACAAGAATTAATTTAACACATTATCAATATGCTTGTCAACTAAATATAAACTTTTTTCATAAAAAAATGATATGCTTTTTTATAGGCTATCCTGCTTACTAAAGAACGATACATAATACGAGAGAAGTCTGTGCCATAAAGTCTTCTCTCGTACACAAATATTCTAATTCCTATAAACAAATTCGTTCCTTATTCCCCATGTATGGTCTTAATACTTCAGGAATAATGACAGAACCATCCTCTTGCTGATAATTTTCTAAAATAGCCGCAACCGTTCTTCCGATTGCCAAACCAGAACCATTCAGAGTATGAACATGTTCAACCTTTGCCTTTGGATCGCGTCTGAAGCGAATGTTTGCACGTCGTGCTTGGAATGCCTCAAAGTTACTGCAAGAAGAAATCTCACGATACGTCCCATAGCTTGGGAGCCAAACTTCAAGATCATATTTCTTAGCAGCTGTGAAGCCTAAATCAGCTGTACACATGCTTAATACACGGTATGGCAACCCTAATAGCTGAAGCACCTTTTCAGCGTGCCCTGTCAGCTTTTCAAGCTCCTCATATGAATCCTCTGGCTTAACAAATTTAACAAGTTCAACTTTATTAAATTGATGTTGACGAATTAGGCCCCGCGTATCTCTTCCAGCAGATCCTGCCTCTGAACGGAAGTTTGCACTATATGCAACATAACTAATAGGTAACTGTTCAACAGTTAAAATTTCTTCACGATGTAAGTTTGTTACTGGAACTTCGGCAGTTGGAATTAAAAAGTAATTCTCCCCAGCAATTTTGAATGCATCTTCCTCAAATTTCGGTAATTGACCAGTACCAGTCATACTTTCGCGATTTACAATGAATGGCGGTAAAATTTCTGTATAACCATGTTCATCAACATGAAGATCAAGCATAAAGCTATAAAGCGCTCTTTCAAGTCTAGCACCTAGACCGCGGTAAAATACGAAGCGGCTTCCGGTTACTTTACCGGCTCTTTCAAAATCTAAAATTTGTAATGAATCAGCTACTTCCCAGTGTGGCTTCGGTTCAAATTCAAATTCAGGAAGCTCACCCCATTTTCGAATCTCAATGTTATCATCTTCTGTGTCACCGATAGGAACACTTTCATGCGGGATATTTGGAATTGATAAAAGTAACGTATCTAATTCAGCTTCAACCTCACGCAATTGATCATCATAACCTTTAATGTTATCGCCAACTTCTTTCATCTCTTTGATTAAATGATCTGCATCTTGTTTTTCTCTTTTTAATTGCGCGATTTGAGAAGATACTTCATTTCGTTTGCTTTTTAATTCTTCTGTAAGAGAGATTAACTCTCTTCTCTTCATATCTAGCTCTTCAAATTTACCGAAGTCAGTTAGATCCTCGCCTCGATTAGATAATTTTTCTTTCACTTCTTCAAAATTAGTCCGTAAATACTTAATATCAAGCATGTCTCATTCTCCTTTTTTTAGGAAATAACCCTATATTTTTAAACAACAAAAAACTCCCATCCCCAAAAGGGACGAGAGTTACCCGCGTTGCCACCCTAGTTAAAGACACATGAAGTATCTTTCACTTAATGAATAACGGTCATAACCGGAATTGCCTACTTTAACAGAATATTAGTTCAGCGATTCATTCAAGGATGGATTCGCAAGTATCTAACACCGATTTCCACCAACCATCGGCTCTCTACAGATAGAATATCCTGCTACTAGTTCCTATCAACATGTTTACATATTTGATTGAGTAATGATAATTTACTACAAGTATACAGCATCTTCAAGTTTTTTATACTACTACTTCGACTCTTTTACCATATTAATGAATAATTGAGTCATGCGATGATCATCCGTTAATTCAGGATGGAATGAACATCCAAGAAACTGTCCTTGACGTGCTGCAACGATACGGCCATTATGCTTTGATAAGATTTCAACATCTTCTCCAACTTCAACAATGTGTGGAGCACGAATAAAAACGCCTACAAAGTCTTCACCGACACCCGTAATCATTAGCTCAGCCTCAAAGCTATCCTTTTGTCGTCCAAATGAATTACGTTCTACCGTTACATCTAGCACTCCTAAATGTGGTTCACTATATCCGACAAGATTTTTTGCAAGAATAATTAAACCAGCACATGTGCCAAACATAGGCTTTCCATCTTGAGCAAACTTCTTTAAAGGCTCCATAAAATCATATTTATCAATAAGGCGACGCATTGTTGTACTTTCTCCGCCTGGAATAATTAGTCCATCAACCTCTTCTAGCTGGCTGACGTTCTTAACGACTACGCCTTCAGCACCACATGCTTCGATTGAATGAATATGTTCTCTTACAGCGCCTTGTAATCCTAAAACACCGATTTTTAGCATTTTAATAACTCCTTTTAATTACCAACCGCGCTCTTGCATTCTTTGCTCAGGTAAAAGACTAGAAATTTCGATTCCTTGCATTGCTGAACCTAGGCCTTTTGAAAGCTTAGCAATTAGTTCATAGTCTTGATAGTGTGTCGTTGCTTCAACGATTGAACGAGCAAATTTAGCTGGATTTTCAGATTTAAAAATACCTGAACCAACAAATACACCATCTGCACCTAGCTGCATCATTAACGCAGCATCTGCTGGAGTCGCTACACCACCTGCTGCAAAGTTAACTACTGGTAATTTTCCTTCTTTTTTAATTTGAAGAAGAAGTTCAAATGGAGCACCAAGATTTTTTGCTTCTGTCATTAATTCATCTACACTCATAGCAACTACCTTGCGAATTTGTGCATTTACTTTACGCATATGACGCACAGCTTCAACAATGTTTCCTGTACCAGGCTCACCTTTTGTACGAAGCATTGAAGCACCTTCAGCAATACGGCGAGTTGCTTCACCTAAATCACGGCATCCACATACGAAAGGAACTGTGAACTCACTTTTTAGTAAATGGAATTCTTCATCTGCAGGAGTCAGTACTTCACTTTCATCAATGTAGTCTACTCCCATTGCTTCAAGCACACGAGCTTCCACGATGTGTCCAATACGTGCCTTTGCCATTACCGGGATAGAAACTGCATTCATTACTTCTTCAACGATTGTAGGATCTGCCATTCTAGCAACTCCGCCAGCAGCACGGATATCTGCAGGAACACGCTCAAGCGCCATTACTGCTACTGCACCAGCTTCCTCAGCAATTTTAGCTTGCTCTGCATTAACAACGTCCATAATGACGCCGCCTTTTTGCATTTCTGCCATCCCACGTTTTACGCGATCAGTACCTGTTGTATTACTCATTCTGTTTGTCCCCCTTATGTAATTTCCTAAGCATAGGATTTGTAATAGAGTTGATTAAAATTCACCTAAGCTATATTTTATCCTAACTTATAAAAAAATCATATAGAAATTAATGCAATTAGTTAAACAATTCCTAAATCATCCACTATTCTATCATTTTTGCTATTATATATGTATTTTTGTTACGAATCTCTATCATTTTTTCAAAAAAAAAGACTCCCGATTAGGGGCTGTTGACAAAGGGGAAAGGAGCGTTTGCTCCTTTCCCTTTTGTTATATTTTCTTAGCTAATCGGTCGTTTTACCTTCTTTCTTTCATCCTTTCTAGGTTAATCTAACACCTTTATCATTCGTTTTAAGTTTAAAGCCAACGCAGAAAAGAGACATTGTTCCAAGATTTTTTCAATGCCCCTTTTATAGGTTTTATATAAGTTATGCTTCATCTTCATCGTACCAAAGGATCCTTCACACCACACCCTTCTTAGTTTTTGAACCCATTTATATTCATTTGTTTTCGCTCTTTCTGCATTTGCTTCCAGTAGCTCATGGGCAATTGGACGGCCAATCGTCCGTTTACTGGCTGTGGGTCCAAAACAAGAATCTCTTAATGGACAGACTTTACAGTCTCTGGCCTTCGCTGAATACGTTTTTATGTATTGTCCTTTCTTCGATTGGGCTAGGTGAGTAAAGCTCAACACCTTTTGATTGAGACAAATGTAAGCATCCCTTTCGCCAATATAGGTAAATTCTCTATAAGACGTGGAGTCAGAAGCCGAATTGGATTCGGTGGGACTGATGTATCCGATAATTCCAAGAGAATTCAGTCCATGATAAATCGGGGTGGTGTCATACCCTCGGTCGGCTCCTGCCTTTTTAATATCCAAACCGAACTTTTCCTGGGTCACGTTGAGCCTTTCAACAAAGAGTTCACAATCATTGAGGTTTCCAGCCGTTGGATGAATATCGACAATAATGCCATTTGCCGCATCAATGCTTGTATGCGCTAAATAATGGGGGCCGCCTGGTTTCCCTGGACGGTTCAGCAAACCGGAATCTGGATCAGTTGTCACCACTGAAGTGGTAATGGTTATTGGGCCTTTAGGTTTTCGACCGCGTTTTTGTGTGCCTGCTTCTTTTCGTTTCTCTTCCAGTTCCATCTCGATCTTTTTTGCTTCTTCTTCAAGCGTATTCAGGTACTGGGAAGGGGTTTGGGTCACTTCCACTTTTTGAACTTTGTCTTTCGCTGCACTCGCTTTGATATGAGTCGAATCAGTGACGATGACTTCTCCGGTTACGATCCCTTTATCAACACAGAGCTGAATAATGTGGTCAAAGATTTCCTGAAATACTTTCCCATCTTTAAATCGTCTGCGCCGGTTTTGGCTAAATACGGAATGATCGGGGACGGGATCAGTCAAATCCAGTCCTAAGAACCAGCGGTACGCAAGGTTTAGGATCACTTCCTTTTCCAGCTGTCGTTCGGAATCAATATTGAATAAATAGCCAATCAAGATCATTTTAAATAACAGCACCGGATCTAGAGATTTTCGTCCAACCTTTGAATAATACTTTTCCATCTTCTTATAGATAAAGGAGAAGTCAATCTTCTCCTGAATGATTCTCAAAACATGATCAGAAGGAACAAACGAGTTTAAATCAATAAACTCCAATTTCCCTTGCGTTTCTTCTTTACGGCCCATCATAAGAAATCCCCCCATAAAAAAACCTGTATAGGATAAAATTCTACACAGGTTTTAGAAATTCCTATTTAATTGTCAACAGCCCCCGATTAGGAGTCTTTTTTTTAAAACCAGCCTTTAACTGTATCTGTTACACTTCCCCATAGTCCGCTAAAGAATCCACCGATTCCTCTCATAGATAAAACAAACCAATTTGCTTTTTCTACTGCTTCCTTTGTAACAAGGTCTACTTGTGGTGACTTATTTTTTTCGATAAAGCCCAATGCCTCGCCTTTACCTTCATAGCTAACAACCATTGAACCAACTTTTTGACCTTTTTCAATTGGTGCTGTCAGTTCACCTTCTTTTGTAAGCAGACTCTCATCAATTTTAAAAGAAGGCTTATACGCATTTTCTTCGCCATTTTTCACTACTAGAGTAAGTGGATCTTTTGTGTGAATTGAAACATTATCTTCTTTCCCTTTTACAACCGGGATTGTAGATTGTTTTTCAATTTGATAATTAGCTGGGTATACTTCCTTCACTTTAAATGTATTAAAAGCATAGTCTAGCATTATTTTCGTTTCCACGAACCTTGATTCATGTAGTGATTTACCTTGAGCATTCATGACAACAGAGATGACGCGCATCCCATTTTTCATTGCTGTTCCAGTAAAATTTGATCCTGCATTACTAGTTGACCCTGTCTTTAAACCATCTACACCTTCATATTCATAAACTAACCCTGGGAGCATCCAATTCCAGTTTGGCATATTTGTTGCATCATCTGTTCCCTCTCTAAATACAGCTTTAGGAGTACTAGCCGTTTCAAGAGCTTCCGGGAAATCTTGAATTAATTTTTGCGATAATAAGGCCATATCACGAGCTGATAACTTATTTTCTGAGTCAGCATTTGTTCCATCTGGATGCATACCTTGAAGATCTTTATTTTCCAATCCTGTCGCATTAACAAATTCATAATTTGTTAACCCAAGTTCCTTCGCTTTTTCATTCATCATTTTTACAAAAGCTGATTCTGAACCTGCAATAATTTCAGCTAGAGCTATTGCTGCTCCATTAGCAGAATAAATAGCCATTGCTTCATATAACTCTTTTACATTATACGACCCATCCTGTCTTAAAGGAACGTTTGAAAGATCACGATTTTGGGAAATTTTATATACATATTCACTAGGTGTATATATTTGATCCCAAGTTATTTTTTTATTTGCAATCGCTTCATGTACTAGGTATTCAGTCATTACCTTTGCCATACTAGCAACAGGCAGCATCTCATCTATATTTTTCCCATAAAGAATTGTACCTGTAGATTCTTCAATGATGATTGCAGACTTCGCATTAACGGAAATAGGTGCTTCTGCAGCACTGGCAGTTGCAAATGGACTAATTGTGGAAACAACAAATGTGAATGCAAATAATAATGCAATCAATTTTCTCATACTTATGTTGTTCAAAAGTTCTCCCTCCAAAATTTTATTTTATCTATATTAAAAACATCTGTTTATATCCATAAACAACAAGAATGATTTTAACATAGAACACCCAAAAAAAATAGACAGAGTCGGGGACTCTGTCAATTGTTATAGTTCTGACATATTTAACGTGAATTCGAAATATATTTGGTTTTACGAATTATAGTGAATAGTTTGGTGCTTCTTTAGTAATTTGTACATCATGTGGATGACTTTCTTTTAATCCTGCACCTGTCATACGTACAAATTGTGAATTTTCTCGAAGTTCCTCAAGATTTTTTGAACCGCAATATCCCATACCAGATCTAATACCGCCAACAAGTTGATAAATTGTTTCTGATAATGGTCCTTTGTAAGGTGTTCTGCCTTCAATTCCTTCTGGAACAAACTTTTTATTGTCTTCTTGGAAATAACGATCTTTACTTCCTTTTTCCATCGCAGCAACAGAACCCATACCACGGTATACTTTAAAACGTCTGCCTTGGAATATTTCAGTCTCTCCAGGACTTTCTGACGTTCCAGCAAGAAGACTGCCCAGCATAACAGCATGTCCGCCAGCAGCAATAGCTTTTACCATGTCTCCAGAATATTTAATTCCACCATCAGCAATAATTGCTACACCATGTTTTCTTGCTTCTGTCGCACAATCATATATAGCCGTAATTTGCGGAACACCAACACCGGCAACAACTCGTGTCGTACAAATAGAACCAGGTCCAATTCCTACTTTTACTACATTAGCTCCCGCTTCAATTAATGCCTTTGTCGCTTCAGCAGTTGCTACATTTCCGGCAATAATGTTCAATGAAGGATATTCTTCACGAATTGCTTTAACTGTTTCTAAAACACCTTTAGAGTGTCCATGTGCAGTGTCAACTACAATAGCATCAACATTTTTTTCTACTAATTTCTTAACTCGCAGCATTGAGTCCCCGGTTACACCAACAGCACCTGCCACAATTAAACGACCTTGGTCATCTTTAGCTGAATTTGGAAATTCAATGACTTTTTCAATATCTTTAATTGTTATTAATCCTTTTAATACTCCATGATCATCAACTAAAGGTAATTTTTCAATTTTGTGTTTTTGTAAAATACCTTCAGCCTCTTTCAAAGTTGTTCCGACAGCCGCAGTAACAAGATTTTCTTTTGTCATGACATCGCTAATTTTAATCGAGTAATCTTGAATAAAACGCATATCACGGTTTGTGATAATACCAACGAGCTTTTGTTCCTCAGGGTTGTTTACAACTGGAACTCCAGAAATTCGATATTTGCCCATTAAATGCTCTGCATCGAAAACTTGGTGTTCTGGAGTTAAATAAAATGGATCTGTAATAACTCCTCTTTCAGAACGCTTTACTTTGTCAATTTGCTCAGCTTGTTGTTCAATTGACATATTTTTATGAATGACACCTAATCCACCTTGTCTTGCTATTGCAATAGCAAGCTCAGCCTCAGTTACAGTATCCATACCAGCACTCATAATTGGAATATTAAGCTTTAAGCTAGGTGTTAACTGAACACTCATGTCAACATCCCTCGGTAATACCTCAGATTTAGCTGGTATTAATAATACGTCATCAAAAGTTAAGCCTTCTTTAGAAAATTTTTGTTCCCACATAGTAAATCCCCCTTTTTTCGGCAAAATATTATTAGTAGATTATCAACACTCATAACGACTGTCAAGAAAGGAGCAAACAGTTTAAATATTTAGAATTAATTGAATGGAGTGTACAATTATTGACTGCATTGATTTGGGAACGTTTACTTTCTTATCATTCCTCAGAAACTGTCCAAAAAAAATTAGAAATTTGTTATAGGAATTTTTCCTTGGAAAATGCAAGTGGTCTTTCATATGATAACTGTTACAGATTTGTTTATTACCTTAAACATGGAGAGAATTTTTTCATACAAGCTAATCAATCACCACATGCTATTCAGCCGATGTTATTGTTTTATGGAATTTCACAGTTATTAAAAGCATGTTTGATTATCATAGATCCAGAATATCCTGCCACTTCTTCAGTTCTTGCTCATGGTGTCTCAAGTAGAAAACGGAAAAAACAACATTATCATTTTTTAAAGGACGAAATAAAAATCCAACGGAATGGGTTGTTTTCCCATGTAGTAAACAAACTTTTCCAGCTTAATCTACTTGATACTGATAAATATTCAATGGAATTTTTATTAGGGCAAATTGCTGAAATGGATGATGTTTTTTTCTTCCACCATTCAAAAAGCAATTTTGTTCAAATTGAAAAGATACAAGATAAACTCATCATTCCAGAAAAAACAGCACAACTTTTTCACTTGTCGGCAAATCGATTCGCAGAATACCTACAAGAACGGTATCCATATTACACTGTAACAACGGCTTCAAAGGATGAAGCCATACTAAAAAATACTAATCCTTTAACAATATATAACTGTACGCCGTTTTCTTTTCATATTGATAATGGAGAATTTTACCTGCCAACATCGAGAGACAGGCTATCAAAGTTGCCTGAAATTCTTATTCATTACTTAATATTATATAATCTTAGTATGATCTCACGTTATGAAACAGAGTGGTGGTATGATCTCCTTTTAGGTTCTTCAAATGATGACTATCCATTTATTTTAAGATACATGGAAATTGCAAAACGTAAGATCCCTTATTTTGTGTTAAATTTTATTGAGCATAGCCTTTAATAAAAATGAGTTGAGGGTTGTATGAAATAGTATGGTATCCCTATTTATTAGTACAATTGAAAGCTAGCAGTATCCCCATCTCTATTCCTTTAAATGAATTAACGTAGGGTTATAATAATAAATAACAAGTTTTCCCTCCCTAAATTTTTTAAATAACGATTAAAAAGGGCCAGCAGCTCTTCTGAGTTTATTTTCAATACTGAGCAATGGTCCTATTCGTATATTGTCTAGAACAAAAACGTACAGTCCCCTATCCTGTCACAGGGGCATGATCGTTTTGAATTCTATATTCATCATTTATAGTTGACTTGAAGATGAAGAATTTTTGCCTTATCGATTTTTTATTAATTTTTCTAGATAAATACAAAAAAAGACCAGTATCTCTACTGATCTTCTCTCTTCTTACTTGGCAACGTCCTACTCTCACAAGGGGAAACCCCTAACTACCATCGGCGCTGAAGAGCTTAACTTCCGTGTTCGGCATGGGAACGGGTGTGACCTCTTCGCCATCGTCACCAAATAATATTAAGTTTGAAGGGATATTCCTTCAAAACTAGATAACGATTCACAATTCAATTCACTCAACTGAGTTTATACTCTTACATTGTCCAGCTCCAGAAGCCAAATCCTACGGTCATTTCACACTCTCCTGCGAAGTCAAAGTACGACTTCTTCTCGAGCGCTCCAATGCCCTATGGATTTAAGCGGGCTTCTTCCGCTTTTCTATTTAGGTTAAGTCCTCGATCGATTAGTATCAGTCAGCTCCACACGTCACCGCGCTTCCACCTCTGACCTATCAACCTGATCATCTTTCAGGGATCTTACTAGCTTACGCTATGGGAAATCTCATCTTGAGGGGGGCTTCATGCTTAGATGCTTTCAGCACTTATCCCTTCCGCACATAGCTACCCAGCTATGCCTTTGGCAAGACAACTGGTACACCAGCGGTGCGTCCATCCCGGTCCTCTCGTACTAAGGACAGCTCCTCTCAAATTTCCTACGCCCACGACGGATAGGGACCGAACTGTCTCACGACGTTCTGAACCCAGCTCGCGTACCGCTTTAATGGGCGAACAGCCCAACCCTTGGGACCGACTACAGCCCCAGGATGCGATGAGCCGACATCGAGGTGCCAAACCTCCCCGTCGATGTGGACTCTTGGGGGAGATAAGCCTGTTATCCCCGGGGTAGCTTTTATCCGTTGAGCGATGGCCCTTCCATGCGGAACCACCGGATCACTAAGCCCGACTTTCGTCCCTGCTCGACTTGTAGGTCTCGCAGTCAAGCTCCCTTGTGCCTTTACACTCTACGAATGATTTCCAACCATTCTGAGGGAACCTTTGGGCGCCTCCGTTACATTTTAGGAGGCGACCGCCCCAGTCAAACTGCCCACCTGACACTGTCTCCCAGCCCGATAAGGGCTGCGGGTTAGAATTTCAATACAGCCAGGGTAGTATCCCACCGACGCCTCCACCGAAGCTAGCGCTCCGGCTTCTCAGGCTCCTACCTATCCTGTACAAGCTGTACCAAAATTCAATATCAGGCTACAGTAAAGCTCCACGGGGTCTTTCCGTCCTGTCGCGGGTAACCTGCATCTTCACAGGTACTATAATTTCACCGAGTCTCTCGTTGAGACAGTGCCCAGATCGTTACGCCTTTCGTGCGGGTCGGAACTTACCCGACAAGGAATTTCGCTACCTTAGGACCGTTATAGTTACGGCCGCCGTTTACTGGGGCTTCGGTTCAAAGCTTCGCTTGCGCTAACCTCTCCCCTTAACCTTCCAGCACCGGGCAGGCGTCAGCCCCTATACTTCGCCTTGCGGCTTCGCAGAGACCTGTGTTTTTGCTAAACAGTCGCCTGGGCCTATTCACTGCGGCTTTTCGCAGGGCAAGCCCTGAAAAAGCACCCCTTCTCCCGAAGTTACGGGGTCATTTTGCCGAGTTCCTTAACGAGAGTTCTCTCGCTCACCTTAGGATTCTCTCCTCGCCTACCTGTGTCGGTTTGCGGTACGGGCACCTCTCACCTCGCTAGAGGCTTTTCTTGGCAGTGTGGAATCAGGAACTTCGGTACTATATTTCCCTCGCCATCACAGCTCAGCCTTTACGACAACGGGATTTGCCTCGTTATCAGCCTAACTGCTTGGACGCGCTAATCCAACAGCGCGCTTACCCTATCCTTCTGCGTCCCCCCATTGCTCAAATGGTGAGGAGGTGGTACAGGAATTTCAACCTGTTGTCCATCGCCTACGCCTTTCGGCCTCGGCTTAGGTCCCGACTAACCCTGAGCGGACGAGCCTTCCTCAGGAAACCTTAGGCATTCGGTGGAGGGGATTCTCACCCCTCTTTCGCTACTCATACCGGCATTCTCACTTCTAAGCGCTCCACTAGTCCTTCCGGTCTAGCTTCACAGCCCTTAGAACGCTCTCCTACCATTGTTCGTAAGAACAATCCACAGCTTCGGTGATACGTTTAGCCCCGGTACATTTTCGGCGCAGAGTCACTCGACCAGTGAGCTATTACGCACTCTTTAAATGGTGGCTGCTTCTAAGCCAACATCCTGGTTGTCTAAGCAACTCCACATCCTTTTCCACTTAACGTATACTTTGGGACCTTAGCTGGTGGTCTGGGCTGTTTCCCTCTTGACTACGGATCTTATCACTCGCAGTCTGACTCCTGAACATAAGTCTTTGGCATTCGGAGTTTGACTGAATTCGGTAACCCGATGGGGGCCCCTAGTCCAATCAGTGCTCTACCTCCAAGACTCTCAATTTCAAGGCTAGCCCTAAAGCTATTTCGGAGAGAACCAGCTATCTCCAAGTTCGATTGGAATTTCTCCGCTACCCACACCTCATCCCCGCACTTTTCAACGTGCGTGGGTTCGGGCCTCCATTCAGTGTTACCTGAACTTCACCCTGGACATGGGTAGATCACCTGGTTTCGGGTCTACGACCACGTACTCTTTCGCCCTATTCAGACTCGCTTTCGCTGCGGCTCCGTCTCATCAACTTAACCTTGCACGGGATCGTAACTCGCCGGTTCATTCTACAAAAGGCACGCCATTACCCATTAACGGGCTTTGACTACTTGTAGGCACACGGTTTCAGGATCTCTTTCACTCCCCTTCCGGGGTGCTTTTCACCTTTCCCTCACGGTACTGGTTCACTATCGGTCACTAGGGAGTATTTAGCCTTGGGAGATGGTCCTCCCTGCTTCCGACGGGATTTCACGTGTCCCGCCGTACTCAGGATCCACTCTGGAGGGAACGAAGTTTCAACTACAGGGTTGTTACCTTCTTTGACGGGCCTTTCCAGACCTCTTCATTTACTCCGTTCCTTTGTAACTCCGTATAGAGTGTCCTACAACCCCAAGAGGCAAGCCTCTTGGTTTGGGCTAATTCCGTTTCGCTCGCCGCTACTTGGGAAATCGCGTTTGCTTTCTCTTCCTCCGGGTACTTAGATGTTTCAGTTCCCCGGGTCTGCCTTTATCACCCTATGTATTCAGGTGAAAATACTACTCCATTACGAGCAGTGGGTTCCCCCATTCGGAAATCTCCGGATCAAAGCTTACTTACAGCTCCCCGAAGCATATCGGTGTTAGTACCGTCCTTCATCGGCTCCTAGTGCCAAGGCATCCACCGTGCGCCCTTAACAACTTAACCTTTGACATTAAAAATGTCATTTTAATCATTATTAAGAGAATCACTAAACTAAGCGTTTAAACTCAGTGAATTACTTGAATTGTTATCGTTATCTAGTTTTCAAGGAACATTGGTGGAGCCTAGCGGGATCGAACCGCTGACCTCCTGCGTGCAAAGCAGGCGCTCTCCCAGCTGAGCTAAGGCCCCGTTTTCTTTGAGATGGTGGGCCTAAATGGACTCGAACCATCGACCTCACGCTTATCAGGCGTGCGCTCTAACCAGCTGAGCTATAGGCCCATCTCTATGAATATATCATTGGAGAACAAAGTTCTCTCAAAACTAAACAAAAACCAAGTGTGCCTCATTTTCCTTAGAAAGGAGGTGATCCAGCCGCACCTTCCGATACGGCTACCTTGTTACGACTTCACCCCAATCATCTGTCCCACCTTAGGCGGCTGGCTCCTTACGGTTACCCCACCGACTTCGGGTGTTACAAACTCTCGTGGTGTGACGGGCGGTGTGTACAAGGCCCGGGAACGTATTCACCGCGGCATGCTGATCCGCGATTACTAGCGATTCCGGCTTCATGCAGGCGAGTTGCAGCCTGCAATCCGAACTGAGAATGGTTTTATGGGATTGGCTTGACTTCGCAGTCTTGCAGCCCTTTGTACCATCCATTGTAGCACGTGTGTAGCCCAGGTCATAAGGGGCATGATGATTTGACGTCATCCCCACCTTCCTCCGGTTTGTCACCGGCAGTCACCTTAGAGTGCCCAACTGAATGCTGGCAACTAAGATCAAGGGTTGCGCTCGTTGCGGGACTTAACCCAACATCTCACGACACGAGCTGACGACAACCATGCACCACCTGTCACCACTGTCCCCGAAGGGAAAGGTATATCTCTATACCGGTCAGTGGGATGTCAAGACCTGGTAAGGTTCTTCGCGTTGCTTCGAATTAAACCACATGCTCCACCGCTTGTGCGGGCCCCCGTCAATTCCTTTGAGTTTCAGTCTTGCGACCGTACTCCCCAGGCGGAGTGCTTAATGCGTTTGCTGCAGCACTAAAGGGCGGAAACCCTCTAACACTTAGCACTCATCGTTTACGGCGTGGACTACCAGGGTATCTAATCCTGTTCGCTCCCCACGCTTTCGCGCCTCAGTGTCAGTTACAGACCAGAAAGTCGCCTTCGCCACTGGTGTTCCTCCAAATCTCTACGCATTTCACCGCTACACTTGGAATTCCACTTTCCTCTTCTGCACTCAAGTTCCCCAGTTTCCAATGACCCTCCACGGTTGAGCCGTGGGCTTTCACATCAGACTTAAGAAACCACCTGCGCGCGCTTTACGCCCAATAATTCCGGACAACGCTTGCCACCTACGTATTACCGCGGCTGCTGGCACGTAGTTAGCCGTGGCTTTCTGGTTAGGTACCGTCAAGGTACCAGCAGTTACTCTGGTACATGTTCTTCCCTAACAACAGAACTTTACGACCCGAAGGCCTTCATCGTTCACGCGGCGTTGCTCCGTCAGACTTTCGTCCATTGCGGAAGATTCCCTACTGCTGCCTCCCGTAGGAGTCTGGGCCGTGTCTCAGTCCCAGTGTGGCCGATCACCCTCTCAGGTCGGCTACGCATCGTCGCCTTGGTGAGCCGTTACCTCACCAACTAGCTAATGCGCCGCGGGTCCATCTGTAAGTGATAGCCGAAGCCATCTTTCAATGTCGAACCATGCGGTTCGACATGTTATCCGGTATTAGCTCCGGTTTCCCGGAGTTATCCCAATCTTACAGGCAGGTTACCCACGTGTTACTCACCCGTCCGCCGCTAATCTTTGGGAGCAAGCTCCCTCAGATTCGCTCGACTTGCATGTATTAGGCACGCCGCCAGCGTTCGTCCTGAGCCAGGATCAAACTCTCCAATAAAGAGTTGATGTAGCTCATAAAATTGTACTTCGTAGTACGTTGTTTTGTTAATCGAAATTAACGTTGGCACGCTTGGTTTTGTTTAGTTTTCAAAGAACTTTTTAGTCATTCGCTCAAAGGCGACTTCATTAATATAACATTTAACTATACTCGAAGTCAATAGTTAAATGAATATTTTTTTCAGAACAACTATGCTCTGTTTGGCTGACTTTAAGAAGTATATCAGCATAACTTTACTAAGTCAACACATTCAGAGCATTTTTTTATAAAACGTCTTCAATAAATAGCTCTCTCTTATCCTTTAATGAAAGGATATCATTTAAATGTATTGATTTTACTATAGGTCTGGTTGGATTTTGTTCATCCACAAAAACAATTTCGGCTTCAATACCGTTAGAAAGCTTTACCTTTGTTCCGACCGAGAATTTAATAATGATCTTTTTTAATTCATTTACGACGTTCATATCAAATTTACCAAATTCATCTTGCAGAATTTGCTCTAATACTTTAAATGGGGACTGTTTATTACGATAAGGTCGAACAGATACCATTGCTTGATATGTATCTGCTAGAGCTACTATTTTACTGTAGGGATGAAGCTTATCACCTTTTACACTTAAAGGATATCCGCTGCCATCTATCCTTTCGTGATGTTGTAATACCCCCATCTTTACTCCTTCTTTAATCGACATTATTTTTTTAAGTAAATTATAGCTATGAACAGGGTGTTGTTTAACATCTCTATACTCGTTTTCAGTTAATGTTATATGTTTAGTAAGAATATTAGGTGTTATCTTTGACATTCCACAATCACATAATAATCCAGTTAATGCAATTTGATTCATGTCCCCCTGTTTATACTTTAATTTTTTTCCTAAAAGAGCACTAAGCAACGCAACAGAGATAGAATGATGATAAATATAGTCTTCCTGTTTACTATGATGATAAAGTTTAATAATCTCTTCCTCGTTACCTTCTATCTTTTCTACTAAGGGAATAATCAATTGACGTACTTTAGCTATATCTAGCAATGCACCTGATTGCCAGCTAAGATAAAGCTGTTTAAAGGCTTTGACAGCCTCAAAATAAAGTTGATAGAAAGATTTTTCAACTATTGAATCAATCATTTGATCCAAAACTTTTTCATTTTCATCCAAAAAATAATCAGGTTGAAATTTTTCCCCATTATCAAGAAAACTCTCTACTTCTATTTCTTTAATCAAAAAAGCTTGTAGAGCAGCTTTGATGTGTTGATCTACAACTGTTGTTTTGTATGCCAGCGGTCTATTTGTATCTGAAATGATATTTTGAGATAAAATGCATCCATCTTGTAATTGTTCAACATGTATTCTCACAAGCATCCCCCCTTGTTCATTATAACTAAAAATAGGTAAAAATGTTTATTAATAGATCATTTTTCCTATTTTATACGTAATTTTATTATGGGTTTGCATACTAAATAAAAAACCGACTCTTTTACGAGTCGGTTTTTTATCGTTTTATTCTTCTGGTGTTTCTGGTGTTTCTGGTGTTTCCGGTGTTTCACCTTCTTCTGCTTGCTCTATTTCGTCTTCCTCTTTTTCAACTAAAGCAACAGTAGAAACAACGACATTTTCATCTAATTTAATGAGTTTAACACCTTGAGTATTTCTTCCCATTGTTGAAATGGTCGAGACATCCATCCGAATAATAACACCGCTAGCTGTTATTAGCATTAAGTCTTCTTCTCCTGTTGCGGCTTTAACAGAAACGACTTGACCATTTTTATCAGTGATATTACATGTCTTTAATCCCTTACCTCCACGGCTTTGGGTTCTATATTCTTCAGAAGGAGTTCGTTTACCATATCCATTGCTTGTAACAATTAATACATCTACGTCTTCCTCAAGAATTTCCATTCCAACTACTTCATCATCTGAATCTAGTGTAATACCTTTCACACCGCTTGCTGTACGTCCCATTGATCGAACGTCTGTTTCAGGGAAACGTATAAGCATACCATTCTTTGTCCCTATAATGATATCTTTAGATCCATCTGTTAATTTTACTGAAATCAGTTCATCTGCTTCACGCAGACCTACTGCGATTAATCCATTATTTCTTATATGGGCAAATTGTGATAATGGTGAACGTTTTGAGATTCCCTCTTTTGTTGTAAAGAATAAGAACCAGTCATCAGCAAATTCAGAAACAGGGATAATCGCGTTAACCCATTCATCTTTTTCTACGCTTAATAAGTTTATGATCGGGAGACCTTTAGCTGTTCGGCTGTATTCAGGAATTTCATAGCCTTTCGCTCGGTAAACTTTCCCTTTGTTTGTAAAGAATAAAATCGTATCATGTGTTGACGTAGTAAGGAGCTGCGCAACAAAGTCATCCTCATTCGTTCCCATTCCTTGAATACCTCGTCCACCACGTTTTTGTGTACGATAGGTTGATAATGGGAGACGTTTAATATAGCCGTTATGAGTTAGCGTAATAACAATATTCTCAATTGGAATTAAATCCTCATCTTCGATATTTTCTATCCCGCCGGCAACTATTTCTGTACGACGCTCATCGTTGAATCGCTCTTTAATTTCTGTAAGCTCATCGCGAATGATAGAAAGTACTTTTTCTTCGTCTGCCAAAATCGCCTTTAATTCAGCAATTAATTTTACAAGTGATTGGTATTCCTCTTCAATTTTTTCTCTTTCTAAACCGGTTAAACGTTGAAGTCTCATATCCAATATTGCTTGTGCTTGTTTTTCACTAAGCGAAAATTGCTCCATTAATCCATTGCGGGCAATATCCGTCGTTTGAGAACTTCGAATTAACGCAATCACTGCATCTAAATGGTCTAGTGCAATCCTTAATCCCTCAAGAATATGTGCACGCGCCTCCGCTTTACGTAATTCAAAAGCTGTTCTTCGCTTAATGACTACCTTTTGATGCTCCAGATAATAAAATAGCATTTGTTTTAAGTTAAGGACCTTTGGATGGCCATCGACTAAAGAGAGCATATTAATACCAAAACTAGTTTGTAATGCTGTTTGTTTATAAAGATTATTGAGCAGAACGTTTGCATTTGCATCCTTTCTAACCTCAATCACAATTCGCATTCCATTACGGTCTGATTCATCACGTAAATCGGTAATCCCGTCAATTTTCTTATCTCGCACGAGTTCTGCAATTTTTTCAACAAGCTTTGCTTTGTTTACTTGATAAGGGATTTCTTTTACGATAATTACTTGTTTTCCTGAAGCCTTTTCCTCAATCTCCACCTTAGCTCGAATGGTGATTGAACCTCTGCCTGTTTCATAAGCCTTACGTATTCCACTTCTGCCAATTATTTGTCCAGAAGTTGGGAAATCAGGTCCAGGGATAATTTCCATCAATTCAGGTATTGTGATGTCTGGGTCCTTGCTAATTGCCAGCACACCGTCAATTACTTCTCCAAGTTGATGCGGAGGGATATTTGTAGCCATACCAACTGCAATTCCCGTCGCACCGTTAACTAATAGGTTTGGAAATCTAGCTGGAAGAACAACTGGTTCCCTTTCCGAGCCGTCATAGTTATCCTGGTAATCAATTGTGTCCTTGTTAATATCACGAATTAATTCCATGGAAATTTTCGACATACGCGCTTCAGTATAACGCATCGCTGCTGCAGAATCTCCATCAACAGAACCGAAATTCCCGTGTCCATCTACCAACATATAACGGAAATTAAAGTCTTGTGCCATACGAACCATTGTTTCATAAACAGCCGAATCTCCATGCGGGTGATATTTACCAATTACTTCACCGACGATACGCGCTGATTTTTTAAATGGTTTATCTGATGTCATCCCTAAATCATTCATTGCATAAAGAATTCGGCGATGAACAGGTTTTAATCCATCGCGAACATCTGGCAATGCACGGGAAACAATAACACTCATTGCATAACCTAAAAATGATTCTCTCATTTCACTGCTAATATTTCTCTCAATAACGTGTGAGTTTTGATTTTCCGACATACTAAGATAACCTCCCTTAGTCTTTTTTACGTTTTAAAATTGGGAGAGCCTAATAAAAATTTATTGTAAAGAAATCTTTCATACTCAATTGAAGAATATTGTTCTAATAGTCTACTCTCCATTATATCAATATTGGAGAAGGATTACACATCAAATTCATAGATAATTAACTAGTTAACAGAATTTTCCGGTCGTTCCCTTTCACGACATCCCTCATCTTTTGAATATAATTCTTGGATCAAAAAATGAAAAGCACCTCACCAAAATGAGGTGCTTTTCACCTAAATATCTAAATTTTTAACATATTGTGCATTTTCCTCAATAAAGTTTCGACGAGGCTCTACTTTATCTCCCATTAACGTGTCAAATGTTTCATCTGCGTCAATCGCATCCTCCAGTGTAACTTGGAGTAATGTACGCGACTCCGGATTCATTGTTGTTTCCCAAAGCTGCCCTGGATTCATCTCTCCTAAACCTTTGTATCGCTGGATACCAGGTTTAGGCTGTTGAGGCATCTCCGCTAAGTACTTATTTAGCTGGGCATCATTATAGGCATATTCAATCCGTTTGCCCTGCTGAATTTTGTAAAGTGGCGGCTGGGCAATATAGATGTATCCCTGTTCTAATATTTGGCGCATATAGCGATAAAAGAAGGTTAGTAGCAGTGTACGAATATGCGCACCATCGACATCAGCATCTGTCATAATAACGACTTTATGATAACGAGCTTTTAAGATATCAAAGTCTTCTCCAATCCCAGTACCTAATGCCGTGATAATGGCTCTAATTTCATTATTAGATAAAATTTTATCCAGTCTTGCTTTTTCAACGTTGAGTATCTTTCCTCTTAATGGCAGGATTGCTTGGAAATGTCTGTCTCTCCCTTGTTTAGCAGAACCACCAGCAGAGTCCCCCTCAACGATATAGATTTCACTAATAGAAGGATCCTTTGAAGAACAATCTGCTAACTTCCCAGGAAGGCTGGAAATTTCAAGCGCACTTTTCCTTCTCGTTAATTCGCGGGCCTTTTTAGCAGCAAGACGAGCTCTAGCTGCCATAAGTCCTTTATCTACAATTTTTTTAGCAACATTAGGATTTTCTAATAAAAACTTATCAAATGCCTCCGAAAAGATAGAGTCTGTCACTGTTCGGACTTCTGAGTTACCGAGTTTTGTCTTTGTTTGCCCTTCAAACTGTGGATCAGGATGTTTTATTGAAATGATGGCAGTAATCCCTTCCCGCACATCTTCACCTGAAAGATTATCATCATTTTCTTTAAAGATTTTGCTTCTTCTCGCATAGTCATTAATTACTCGAGTTAGAGCTGTTTTAAATCCCGCTTCATGTGTTCCGCCTTCATAGGTATGAATATTATTAGCGAAAGAATAAAGGTTACTCGTGTAACTATCGTTATATTGAATGGCAACTTCCGCAGTAATTCCGTCTTTCGCACCTTCAATATAAACAGGTTCATCATGGATCACTTCACGAGTACGGTTTAAATGTTCTACATATGATTTAATACCGCCTTCATAGTGATATTCGTTGTTTCGTTTGTTTTCACGTTTGTCTTCAAGCGTTATTTTTAGGCCTCGATTAAGGAATGCTAACTCTCTGATACGATTTGCTAGTATTTCATAATCGTATATTGTTGTTTCAGTGAAAATCTCTGAATCTGGTTTAAAATGTGTAGTTGTTCCAGTTAATTCTGATTCGCCAATTACTTGTAAATCACCAGCAGGAACACCCTTTTCAAACTTTTGAAAGTGTATTTTACCTTCACGGTAGACAGTTACAGTTAATTCTGTTGAAAGGGCGTTAACAACAGACGCACCTACTCCATGAAGCCCGCCTGATACCTTGTAGCCTCCGCCGCCAAACTTTCCGCCGGCATGTAATACGGTCATAATAACTTCAACTGCTGGACGACCCATTTTTTCATGCATTCCTACAGGAATTCCACGTCCATTATCTTTTACAGTTATACTGTTATCTTCCTCAATTATAACGTTGATTTCATCACAATAACCAGCTAATGCTTCGTCTATACTATTATCAACAATCTCCCATACTAGATGGTGAAGCCCTTTTGAACTAGTTGAACCGATATACATCCCAGGTCGTTTACGTACCGCTTCTAAACCTTCTAATACTTGGATCTGATCTGCATCATATGATTGCTGTTGAACTTGATTATCTTCGATCGTCACACTAATTCACCTACACTTTTCCTAAAGCTTACTTTTACGAAGAAACGCACAAGCCCTTGGTGAGAAATGAACTCTATATAAAAGAGATTTCCCAAGGGGACCCGGGCGTAAAATATTGATTGTGTTGCACTATTCTATAATCAATAAAAATACTTGTTATTTATCTATATCAAAAGCAAAATGTGCTCGTTTTTTTAATGTACTTGATGACAAAGGGGAAAAATAAATTTTATCCATCGTAACAACAACTGATTTTGCATCACTTTTAGTAAGCCGAACAATTTTATCTGCTTGTTTTGTCAAAAATTCCGAAACAATAGAAGAACTCTTTGAGGAATGACGATCAAGAATCATGACAACCTCTTTAGAGGGGACAACAAAATTGTCTCCTAGATGAATATACATTTTAATCACCTCATTTATCGTCTAAAAGTTCTCCTGAAGCAACATGAAATGTAGCTGCCTCTTTTAACGTTTGATGGTCGATACCTTCAACACTCGTTGTCGTGACAAAGGTTTGCACCTTCCCTTGTATTGTATTTAACAAGTGTGATTGCCTGTAATCATCTAATTCTGATAAGACATCATCAAGTAAAAGAATAGGATATTCCCCGATTTCACTATAGATTAAATCTATTTCCGCTAATTTTAGTGATAGAGCCGTTGTTCTTTGTTGACCTTGTGATCCATATGTTTGGACATCATGATCATTTACAAAAAAAGTGAGGTCATCTCGATGGGGTCCTGCAAGTGTTGCACCACGTTCAATTTCTTTTTCTTTTATTTTAGCAAATTTTTGTTCATATACTTCTACCATTTTCGTCAAATCATGATCTTCTGATACGTCTACAGATGGTTTATATTTAATGACCAATGTTTCTAAACCTCTACTTATCCCTGAATGAATAGGACCTGCCCATTTTTGGAGCTTAGAAATAAATTGTAGTCGTTTATGGATAATCTTTGCAGCAGCTTCACATAATTGAGCAGTCAGCACATCAAGCATCGTATGGTCTGTTTGCTTTCTCATTTGTAATAATTTCAAATAATGATTTCTTTGCTGCATAATTTTTTGATAACGGCTTAAATCATGAAGATAAATTGCTGAAACCTGGCCAATTTCCATATCTATAAATCTTCTTCTCACTTGGGGACTTCCTTTAACTAAATTCAAATCCTCAGGTGCAAACATTATCACATTCATTGCTCCAACATACTGGCTTAATTTTTCTTGTTCAATATGATTTAGTTTTGCTTTTTTTCCTTTTTTGGATATGACTAATTGGAGTGCGGTTGATCGATTGTATTTTTCTACTCTACCTTCTATTTTAGCATATTCTTCATTCCAACGAATCAGTTCTTTATCATTTGACGTTCGATGTGATTTCGCCATGGCAAGAACATAGATTGATTCCATTACATTTGTTTTCCCCTGTGCATTCTCACCAAGGATGACATTAACTTTATTTTCAAACTGGATCGTTAAATCATGATAGTTTCGATAATTTTTTAATTTCAGCTCATTTATATACAAATTTTGTACACCAACTTTAATTTTTCACGATATATGTACCAAAATCAGGGATATAAACCAAATCACCATCTCTAAGTTTTTTCCCTCGACGATTTTCCGGTTCATTATTCACAAAAATTTCATACTCGGCTAAAAACCATTTTGCCATTCCGCCAGATTGTATCACTTCAGCAAGTTTTAAAAATTGTCCTAATGTAATATACTCTGAATCAATCTTAACTTGTTTTACCATAGTGAACCACCTTCCTTCAGTAGTCTCTAACTTTATATTTTACTAAATATCATTCTCAAAATACAAGTATCCTAGTACTTTCAACCTCTTGTCCACTCCAGACAAACAAATAAACCTGTATATAGTTGATTCTAGTCCTAAAGAACCATACCTCTTTTAAACACTTTCTATTCCTAGATAAAACCCAGCAAAAAATAAAAGAGGCTGACAACGTGCCAGTCCTCTTAAATCTATATATTTAGTTATTAGTATGTTCTTACAGGCAATATCAATTGGAGCATAGAGTCATCATGTGTTGTGCGGATAAGAAACGGTCTCATAGCCCCTGTAAAATCGACATTTATCTCAGTACCTTCAAGTGCTTTTAATGCATCCATTACGTATTTTGCGCTAAAGGAAATTTTTAATTCTTCCCCTTGAATTTCTGACGTTTGGATTTCTTCACTTACTTTTCCTATCTCTGGTGAATTTGATGAAATCTCAATCATTCCTTGAGATAGTGTCGTTAATTTAACGACATTATTTCTAGCTTCTTTCGCAAGTAAAGATGCACGATCAATTGCTTGTAGAAATTCTTTTGAATTGATTGTCAAATTAGTTTTACTTTCTGAAGGAATTAAGCGGGAAGTATCTGGATAATTCCCATCAAGTAATCTTGAGAAAAATAGAAGGTTTTCTGCTTTAAATAATACTTGATTTTCAGTAATAACAATCTCTACTAAGTCGCTTGTATCATCTAAAATTTTGCTTAGTTCACTTAAACTTTTTCCCGGTATGACAACATTATAAGAACTTTGAATTTCTGTATTAATTTTCGCTTTCCTTAATGCTAAACGGTGACTGTCTGTAGCTATACAAACAAGATCATCATTATCTAACTTCCAGTTGACCCCTGTTAAAATCGGTCTTGTTTCAGAGGTTGATACAGCAAAAACGGTTTGACGAATCATTGCTTTTAACAAATCCGTAGGAATTTTGAATACATTATTTTCTTCAATTTGTGGTAAATGCGGATATTCCTCTGCATCTAAACCGATTAAGTTAAATTCCGCTTTTCCAGAACGAATAACAGTTGATTGGTGATTTCCTACTTCGATTTCGACAATATCCATCGGAAGTTTTTTAACAATTTCACTGAAAAATCGAGCTTGTAAGACAATACTTCCAGTTTGCTGAATTTCGACAATCTCATTTCCATTTTCTTCAGAAGGAATAAACGATTCGATCGATATATCAGAGTCACTTCCAGTTAACGTAACACCTTCTGTATTAGCAACAATTTTTATACCAGTCAAAATAGGAATCGTTGTTCTTGACGATACAGCTTTCATAACGTCTTGAACGCTTTGGACTAACTTGTCACGCTGTATAATAAATTTCATGAATAATTCCTCCTTTTTCATGCTTTTTTTTAAGGAATAGTTATATATATTATTTATAAAAATAAAGTAATAGTAATAGTAGGGACTGTGGAAATGTGGATAACCTGTATAAACGAAAGGAAACACAGCCTATCCACATGTGGACAGACTGTGTATAAATCTTTAGTAGTTATTCACATTTTTAAGTCCCGTATAAAATGTATTTTCTAAGAACCTTTAAGGATGCCGGTAATTTCTTTTAGCTGTCTTTGAAGTTGTTCATCAGTTTGAAGCAGTTTAGAAATTTTTTCATGGGCATGGATAACTGTTGTATGATCACGACCGCCGAATTCCTCGCCAATTTTCGGGAGGGAAGAGTCTGTTAATTCTCTTGATAAATACATGGCAATTTGCCTAGGGAAAGCCACAGATTTTGTGCGCTTTTTAGCTTTGAAATCCTCTAGTTTCACTTGATATTCTTGGCCAACTATACGTTGAATATCACTAATAGAAATGATTTTCGGCTTTGAATTAGGAATGATATCTTTTAATGCTTCCGCTGCTAAATCAGCATTAATATCTTTGTTAATAAGAGATGAATAAGCAACAACTCGAATAAGTGCTCCTTCTAATTCACGAATATTTGAATCAATTTGATTTGCAATATACAGCATGACCTCATTTGGGATATCAAGGCCTTCTGCTTTTGCTTTTTTTCGTAAAATAGCAATTCTAGTTTCTAAATCTGGGGGAGTTATATCAGTGATTAAGCCCCATTCAAATCGTGAACGCAGTCTGTCCTCAAGAGTTGGTATTTCCTTTGGAGGACGGTCACTTGAAATAACGATTTGCTTACTTTCCTCATGCAATGTGTTAAAAGTATGGAAAAATTCCTCTTGCGTTTGTTCTTTTCCAGCAAGGAATTGAATATCATCGATTAAAAGAACGTCTACACTACGATATTTATTTCTAAAATCAACCGCTTTGTTGTCTCGGATGGAATTAATAAATTCATTTGTAAATTTTTCTGAGGATAAATAAACAACCTTTGCTGAAGGTTTATGATCAATTACATAATGTCCGATTGCATGCATTAAGTGAGTTTTACCTAATCCTACTCCTCCATAAATAAATAAAGGATTATATGCTTTTGCTGGTGCTTCAGCTACAGCTAGTGATGCAGCATGGGCAAATCGGTTACCTGAGCCGATAACAAATGTATCAAACGTATATTTTGGATTAAGCATATTTTGATGAAGTTCTATTTGTTCCTCGCCATTTTTATTAGCAGACTTAACAGGCGAATGTGATACAAATTCATCATCTGTTTGATTTTGAGGAATAATAAATTTTATTGCAAATTCTTCTCCAGTTAACTGGTAGATTGTATCGGCAATTAAATGCAGGTAGCGAGATTCTAACCAATCTCTTGCAAACTCATTTGGAGCGGTTATGGTTAGAGTGTCACCTTGAATAGTATGTGCTTTAGTTGATTTTAGCCATGTCTCATAACTAGGCTTACTTATTTTCTTTTCGATCTCTTCTAAAGCTTTACTCCAAAGTTCGGAAATATTCTCCATGTAGTATTTTTCCCCTCCTTTACCTATTTACTTTTGCCCTTTGTACAAGTTTTGTACAAGATAAGAATATTCATGTATAAACATGCAAAGCATAAAATTG